>JAOTTU010000026.1 GCA_029864225.1 Gammaproteobacteria bacterium
CGGGGAGTGCTAATCTGGGTATTCTTGGGCGTTCTGTAGAGTACGTTTATTCCCACCAGATAACGCACCCCTTCCCGGCGGGCCTTACTTCAGCCATTCGAATTCGTTGCTGACGGATATTCCCCGCTGGAGTATGCTTGTCCACGGGATGGTGAATAGCCTTATATGTAGGTGATTTTTTACCTGGATCAATTCCCGCTAGACCGCGATGAAACTACACTGATCCGAAGGCGCCACTGGGCCAGCAAATATCCCCGAAAACTACAAGTAGAACACTAATGAAAGCAGAAGAACTTTGTATCTGTGAAGTGGCCATCCCGAATCGGGAAGCTCCATAGCGGATGCGCCCGAACTATGTGTGACAAGCATGTCGGCAGCCTGGTCGTGGTTGATGGCAGCGGTGACCGGCAGGAGCCGGTTGACATCATTTTATACAGGAGAAACATAAAGTGAAATCAGACAGTCTAATTTATCATTCCGGATTTAATTTTCTGCTAGCTGGCGCTGTGTTGCTGGCATCGTCATCGGTGCCAGCAGGGGATGGCGATGTGATGACGGAACAACTAGGAGAAATAACCGTGACATCCACTCGCATCGAAGATGAACAGGCGCGATTACCCGTTGCAGTGGGGGTTGTTGGCAAGAATGAAATTCAACTGGGCCGACAGCAATTGGGATTGGATGAGTCGCTGGTAAACATACCTGGCCTGTTCTTCCAGAACCGCAATAATTTTGCTCAGGATCTGAGAATTTCCATCCGCGGCTTTGGTAGCCGGGCAAATTTCGGAATTCGTGGGATCAGGATGCTTGTAGATGGCATCCCGCAAACATTGCCCGATGGCCAAAGCAGTGTCGATGCCATTGACCTTGGTTCAACCCGGCGGATCGAAGTCATTCGTGGCCCTTTTTCTTCTGTATACGGTACGGCCTCCGGTGGTGTTATTAATATCTCGACCGAAGAAGGGCCTGAAATACCATTTGTGTCTGGTCGGGCGAACGTAGGTTCATACGGTTTTGCTCAAGGGCAGGTAAAAGCGGGCGGACAGACAGAAAATCTGAATTATCTTTTAAACGGCTCCGGAACGACTCTGGACGGATACCGCAATCATTCCGGCTATCGTAGCAAGTTGCTGAACAGCAAGTTTCGATATGACCTTAACGACAGCTCGGATCTAACCGTCGTACTGAATGCCGTGGATTCACCCGAGGCCGATGATCCAGGTGCCCTGACGAAAAGCGAGGTCATGAATGACCGCAAGCAAGCTGCCCCACGCAATCTGCTGTTTGATGCCGGCGAGGAGGTGGAGCAGCAAACGATCGGGCTTGCATACAACAAGGAGTTCGGAGCAAACCATGCACTCATGCTGCGCAACTACTATACCAATCGTGACTTCAAGAACAAACTACCCTTTGATATCAACAGCAATGGCCAGGGCGGTAGTGTTGAACTCGACCGTTTCTTTGCCGGTGGCGGTGGCAACTATACTTATTCAGGGAACATGTTTGGGAAGGCTAATCGCCTGGTATTGGGATTCGATATCGATGCACAGCGCGATCACCGTAAACGTTTCGCCAATAACGAGGGTATTTTAGGGGTAAAGACAACAGACCAGGATGAAGACGTAACCAGCTACGGGATATATTTTCAGAACGCCCTGGAGATTACCGAAAATGTTAACTTGACCATAGGTGCCCGTTATGACGATGTGGAGTACGACGTAGACGATAATACCGGAGGGAATGGCTCTGGAAACACCAGTTTTAATGAAGTAAGCCCCATTGTTGGCGTCGTTTGGAGTGTAAACCCGGCGGCAAACCTCTATGGCAATATTGCCCGGTCATTCGACCCCCCAACCACCACCGAGTTTGCCAACCCTACTGGCGCCTCGGGATTTAATTCGGGACTGGAGTCTCAGACGGCTACCAACTACGAAATAGGTGTAAAGGGTCTGTTACCTGGACAGGCACGCTACGAAATAGCCTTGTTTCACATCGACGTTGAAGACGAGTTGGTTCAATTCGAACTGGCCGGCTCGGGCCAGAGCTTTTTTGAAAATGCAGGCAGTTCCACGCACAAGGGTCTGGAAGCAGCATTGACCATAGAACTGCTGCCAGGGCTGACTAGCACCCTGACATACACCTACTCTGATTTTACTTTCGATACCTTCCGGGATCGCAGCGGCAACAATTTTGACGGAAACAAAATCCCCGGCGTGCCCGACAATGAATTTCATATCGAGCTGAGCTATCAACATCCAACTGGTTTCTATGCGAGCTGGGATCTGCTCCATGCAGACAGTTTTTACGCTGATAATGCCAACACAGTAAAATCAGATGCCTACAACGTGGCCAACCTCCGCACCGGATTTATTCGCTCGTGGAACCAATGGGAGATATCCCCGTTTATCGGCATCAACAACATGTTTGACGATGAATATTTCGACAATATCAGACTCAATGCCAGCTTTGGCCGTTATTTCGAACCTGCCCCAAAACGCAATTACTACGGCGGCATCAGCGTACGGTATAACTTCGAGTAAGCAGGATGTTTTATAATCGGCTCTACGAATATTTACTGACGGCAGGTTTCCTTGGACATGCGCTCATCTGAGTTGCGGGTTTGGCTGGCAGCTTCGAGTGTTTCGATCATAGTGCATACTGCGATCATAGGATATTATGATCCATACGAGAAGATGTTGATAGAGAGCCAGTATAAGGCCCTGCTTTCCATTGTCCATTTAACTCTTGTACAGGTTGCGCCGAAGCCCGAACATAATAATCCTGAGCCGAAGCAGTCAAAAACCAGGAATGCCGAACACAAGAGGCCGGAACTGAAGCAGCCAGAACCTCCGATACCTGAAGTTAATAAACCCGAGCCGCAACAGCCAGAACCTCCGATACCTGAAGTTAATAAACCCGAGCCGAAACAGCCAGAACCCCCTGTACCTGAAGTTAATAAGCCCAAACCGAAGCAGCCAGAACCTCCGATTCCAGAAGTTCATAAACCCGAATCGAAGCAGTCTGAACCTGTCTCTGAAGAGTCTTTGCAGCGGGCAATGATGCCACCCGCGTCAATACCTGCACAGGTATCTGACGATTTGAAAAAGGAATACCTCAGATCACTGATGACTCACATAGAGGCACATAAATATTATCCGCGCAGGGCCCGTAACCGGGATATTGAAGGCGTTGTCGAGATCAGTTTTGATCTTCTGGAAAATGGTGATGTCACTAATATCAGGACCAGTGGCGGGCACAGATTGCTGCGCGCGGCAGCAGAGCATGCCATTCAGCAATCACTGCCATTACAAATTCCACCACCATTCCTGCAATTACCCCGTGAGATACATTTCAGTATGAGGTTTGATCTCGACTAACAGCAAATAAACTCTGAAGGTTCGAGCGCTGTCAGCCCGGGGTTCTGGGGACAGAAGGTGATGCCGCTCGAGGGTTTTTCTCATCTTGCCGACGTTGAGAAGAAGGCAGTTCAGGTACTCCGCTTGCAGAAACAGTGAGGTGCGACCGGCTAGGGCGTCATCTCGGTCAGGCGCGCGAGATGAACTCGCCGGTCCCGGTGTTGACCTTGATGAACTCGCCGGGGGTGAGGTATTCGGGTACCTGTACGACCAGGCCGGTCGCGAGGGTGGCCGGCTTGGTGCGTGCTGATGACGAGGCCGCCTTCATTCCGGGCGCGGTGTCGACAATCTCGAGGTTGACCGTGGCCGGCATCTCGATGCCAAGGATGACATCGTCGGCGATCATGGCCAGGATGCCGTCCAGGCTCTCGTCCAGGTACAGCAGTTCTTCATCCAGTGCATCGACAGGCAGGGTGTGCTGCTCGTAGGTCTCCTTGTCCATGAAGGTGCAACTGTCTGCATCGCGGAACAGGTACTGCACGGGGCGGCGCCCGAAGTCAACGCTCTGCAGGTTTTCGTCACCCTTGTAACGGGCCTCGAACTTTTGCTTGCTGACAATGTCGTGGCCGCGGACCTTGTAGAGGGTGCTGCCGCTTCTCGATGACGGGCTCTGCACCTCCAGCTGCTTGATGATGATTTTGCGGCCATCAAGGTCGAGTACCGTGCCGCGTTTGAGGTCACTTGCTTTCATTTGTGTGCAATTGTTTCAGCGGCGGCTGCCGCGATAATATGCGTGACAGTCGGGCATGCAGTCTCTGCTGCTCTGTTGGGCGGGCTAGTGATGATGCCCGTCCGGGCCGTGCACATGGCCATGCTCGATTTCCTCACTGCTGGCCTCGCGCACTTCCATGACCTTGACCTCAAAATTTAGATGTACGCCGGCCAGCGGGTGATTGCCGTCAACCACGATACCGTCTTCATCGACGCTGGCGATAGTGACCACAAACGGCTGACCCTCGGGGCTCTGTGCATGGAACTGCAAGCCGGGTGTGATCTCCTGCTCGGGCGGGAACATGTCGCGTGGCACCTTCTGGGTTTTCTCGGCATCGTGAACGCCATAGGCCTCTTCCGGCGGCACGGTGATGCTCAGTTCGTCGCCGGCGATCATGCCGATCAGTGCGTTTTCAAGTCCCGGGATAATGTTACCGGCGCCATGCAGGTAGCAGAAGCTGCCGTCGTCAGACTTGTCGATGATGTTGTCATTATTGTCTTTCAGGGTATAGGTGAGTGTCACCACGCGGTGTTTTTCTATCTGCATCTGCAGGCTCCTTGGATATCAGGTGATCTAAGTCAGGTTCCTGCGTTTCTGGATGCGAACGGACGCCGGAGCGGCGCCGGGTGCGGCAACGAGATAAACAGGCGGCACACATCCTACCATAAACACGGTAATAACGAATAAACGGCCTTCCCGGGCAGGCCGTTGTTGATCGGAGAAATATCATGTTCCGGTCAATGACTTTGAAAGCCTTGCGTGATCATTTGCTATCATGGCGCCATGGACTGGCAGGTCTATATCATTCTCTGTACGGATAATTCGCTCTACACGGGGATCACGAACAATATAGAGCGGCGCCTGTCCCAGCATGGCGGCCAGCAGGGTGCAAAGTATTTCCGGGGACGCAGTCCACGGCAGCTGGTATACCTGGAAAGCGGGCATACCCGGAGTACGGCCAGCAAGCGCGAGGCCGCTATAAAGCAGCTGGCGCGGGCCGACAAGTTTCGTCTGCTTGAGTCGGACCACAACGAAATATTCGGGCGCTAAACAGGCGTCCTTTGGCGGGCCCCTATGGACGAACATGCCGTACTGACTATCGCCGGGATCGGCGCACTTGCCATTGCCTGCCAGTGGTTTGCCTGGTGGGTCAAGCTGCCCGCGATCCTGTTCCTGTTGCTGGCCGGCATCCTCACCGGGCCGGTGCTCGGTCTGCTGCACCCGGATGCCCTGTTTGGTGAGCTGCTGTTCCCGTTTGTATCACTTTCCGTTGCAATCATCCTGTTCGAGGGCAGCCTGACCCTGAAGTTCTCCGAGATCGCGGGACTCGAACAGATCGTGCGGCGCATGGTGACCTCCGGGCTGGTTGTGACCTGGGCGGTGGTGGCGTTGGCCGCCTACCTGCTGCTGCCTTTTCCGCCGGAGCTGGCACTGCTGTTCGGTGCCTTCATCGTGGTGACCGGCCCGACCGTGATCGTACCGCTGCTGCGCACCGTTCGGCCGACAGCACATGTGGCGAATATCCTGCGCTGGGAAGGCATCGTCATCGACCCGATCGGCGCGCTGCTGGCAGTGCTGGTGTTCGAATTCATCATTTCGGGGCAGGGCGGGGCGGCCTTCGGTCATACCCTGGTCAGCTTTGCCCGGATCGTCGGAGTCGGCGTGTTGTTCGGGGTCCTGAGTGGCCAGTTCATGGGCCTGGCGCTGCGCAACCACTGGCTCCCGGAGTTCCTGCATAACGTTGCCGCCCTGGCGCTGGTATTCGCGGTGTTCGCGCTGTCGAATGCGGTGGAGGCCGAGGCGGGGCTGCTGACCGTCACCGTCATGGGCATACGCCTGGCGAACATGCGTGATGTTTCCGTCGAGCATATCCTGGATTTCAAGGAAAGCCTGTCGGTGGCCCTGATCTCGACCCTGTTCATTATCCTTGCAGCACGCATCGACTTTGCCCAGCTGCAGGCACTGGGCTGGGGGGCGCTGGGCATACTGGCGGTCATTCAGTTCCTGGGCCGGCCGCTCAAGATTGCACTTGCAACCTACGGTTCATCGCTGCGCTGGCAGGAGCGTGCCCTGCTGGCCTGGATCGGGCCGCGTGGTATCGTGGCCGCCGCCGTGGCTGCGCTGTTCTCCATGAAACTGCAGGCCGCAGGTTACCCGGAGGCAGAGCTGCTGGTGCCGCTGACCTTCCTGGTCATCATCGGCACCGTGGTGCTGCAGAGTGCCACTGCCAGGCTGCTGGCGCGAGCACTGGGCGTGGCGGAACCGGAGCCGCGCGGCTTCCTGATCGTCGGTGCCAACCCGGTTGCACGAGTGATCGCGGAGGCCCTGCTAAAGCGCGGCTATGAAAGCGTTCTGTGCGATACCACCTGGGCCAACGTCAGTGCTGCGCGCATGCACGGGCTGACGACCTTCTACGGCAGCGCGGTGTCCGAATACGCCGACCGGCGACTGGATCTCATCGGGCTGGGCCGCCTGCTGGCGCTGTCGCCCCAGCAGGAACTCAACGTACTCGCCGTGCACCGCTACCGGCGCGAGTTCGGGGCCAGCCAGCTGTTTGCCCTGCGTGCCGGTGAGGCCGCCATGGATAGCAAGCTGGCAACGCCGCTGCCGGCCGGTTATGTCGCATTCGGTGACGACGTGAGCTATGAGCGGCTCGCCAATGCCCTGGGTATGGGCGCGGAGATTCGCGAGACGGCCCTGACCGAGAACTTCGACTTCGATGCCTACTATCGCCGTTACTATAAAAAGGCGATCCCGCTGTTTGCCATCGACACCAGGGAGCGTTTACACATCCTGACTGCCGGGCACAAGGTAAAACCGGCGCCGGGCTGGACCCTGCTCAGCCTGGTTGAGCCGGAAGAAGTTGAACAGCAGGAGCCTGAGGGCGGCACCAGGCCGGTCAATGGTGACAAGTCCGCTTGACAGCATCGGCACCTGAGAGGTGTCGAACAGTGAGGTGTCGAACAGTAAGGGTATGCCAGAAGATGCACAGAGCCTGAACCAGCAGATCAATAAAATGCAGGCCGGGATCATGACGCAGCAAGGTGAAATGGCCGATGCAAACAGGCAGCTAAAGGAGTTAATTACATCCTCTACCAGGTTGTGCATCACCCGTCGGAGACCGCCAGCGGACTTGGCTGTACTTGCCTGCCATGGTCCCCATTGCACTGCATCGGGCTGTCCGCCGGTTACCCGATTGGGGTGTGTGTTGTAAGAATAAATACATTATATATCAGGTTATTAAATGACATGCCCTTAACTTGGCGCAGGCCTGAACTAGACTTACAGGAACAGTGTCAGAGCCTGGTCAGCTATGGAAGATCTGCTTGGATTTTTACACTACCCGCGTAAAGAGGCCGTAAAAGAATATCCAAAACAACGTATCCGGCACTGGCGGGAATACGAACAGGTCATGTCGGACGGGCAGGCGCTTCGTCAGGCAATCCGCTGCATGGACTGCGCTACCCCATCGTGCCACTGCTATTGCCCGGTCTATAACCTGATTCCCGAGTGGAATGCGCTGGTCACCGACGCCGACTGGCGCCTTGCCTTCGAACAGCTTGACTCGACCAATAATTTTCCCGAGTTCACCGGGCGCATCTGCGCGGCGCCCTGCGAGGCGGCCTGCACGCTGAGCCTCGACAGTGCGGCGGTCACCATCCGCTCGATCGAGCTGGCAGTGATAGAGCGTGCCTGGGAGGAAAACTGGGTCAGGCCGCGGCGCAGCACCCGGCGTCTGTTCAAGCAGGTCGCGATTATCGGTTCCGGGCCGGCCGGCCTGGCCTGTGCCCAGCAGCTGGTACGCACCGGTTACCAGGTTACGGTCTATGAGAAGGCCGACCGCATCGGTGGCCTGTTGCGTTACGGTATCCCGGACTTTCGCCTGGAGAAACGGGTGCTGGATCGCCGGCTTGCGCAGCTCGAGGCCGAGGGGGTGGTTTTCCGCAGCGGTGCCCATGCAGGGGTGAATCTGGATATCGACGCGTTGCGGCGTGCGGGACATGCGCTGGTGCTGGCCTGCGGTTCGGAGTTGCCGCGGGATATCGGGGTGCCGGGACGCGAACTCCGGGGTATCCACTTCGCGCTGGACTACCTCATCCAGCAGAACCGGCGCGTGGCCGGTGGTCGCGTTCATTCAGAAGACGCTATCGATGCGTGCGGCAAGGACGTGGTGGTTATCGGTGGCGGCGAAACCGGGAGTGACTGTGTGGGTACCGCGATCCGGCAGGGTGCGCGCCAGGTGGTCCAGGTCCAGTACCATGAACGCCCCCCGCCACGGGCCGACGTCCTTCAGTACTGGCCGGAACCTGCGCCAGAGTGGCGCGAGGGTGACCATGACAGGGAGGGCTGCCGGCACATCTGGGGGTTCGATACACTGGCCTTTGAAGGCCATCACGGTGATGTCGTCGGGCTGGTCCTGCAGCGCCTGCAGTGGATGCCACGTTCAGACGGGAGCTGGCAGAAGCAGGCCCTGACCGGACAGGACCTGCACCTTCCGGTGCAGCTGGTGCTGCTGGCGATGGGTTACGCGCACCCGGTGCATGATGGCCTGATCGGTCAGCTGGGTCTGGGCCTCGATGAACGGGGCAATGTGGCTGCAAGCGATGATGACTACCGGACAAGTGTGCCCGGGGTGTTCGCCTGCGGGGATGTCCGGCGTGGACAGTCGCTGGTAGTGTGGGCTATACGTGAAGGCCGGCAGTGCGCACGCGCGGTCGATACCTGGTTGTCCGGTGGCAGTGACCTGCCGCGCGAGTGACCCTCAAAAAAGAACCCCGCAGCAAGCTACGGGGTTCCCGGTACTGCATGTTACAAAAGGGTGAATCAGGCCGGAGTAACGTGTGCTGCCTGTAGTCCCTTGGGTCCCTTCTGAACTTCAAAATTGACCGTCTGCCCCTCTACCAGTGTCTTGAAACCATCGCCCTCAATGGCGGAGAAATGGACGAAGACATCTTCGCCGCCGTCGGAAGGCGCAATGAAACCGAAGCCCTTGGATTCGTTAAACCACTTAACGGTACCTGTAGCCATGTAAATTACCTCTACTAATTAAACTTAAAGAAATGTGTTCAATTGCAAATCATCAAAGGCAATTTACAGCAGATACAACATGGAACTTCCGCAATAACCTGAATCATGTGCAACCAGGCGAATTCTAACCACAATCACGAAAAACAACAACACCCTTTCTGCTTGCCATGAGCTTGTGTCAATGCCGCCATTCCCGCGCCCGTCCGGCTGTATAAGCAATAGCTAAACTGCAATGGTCGCGGTTCGCGGGAGCGGCAATTTTGTGACAGCACAATTAGGGTGCGGCGGGCTGGTGAAGCGAGCACCGTAACGGTTAGACTCCATCCTATGAAAAGTCTACTGCTGGTAGCGCACGGCAGCCGGCGCGCGGAATCGAACGACGAGGTGCGCGAGCTGGTCTCCCGCCTGGAGACGAACGCGAACGGCACCTTCAAGCGGGTGGCTTGCGCCTTTCTCGAACTGGCGCAGCCGTCGATACCGGATGGCCTGCGCCAGGCCATACATGCCGGGGCCGATGAGATCATTGTAGTGCCGTATTTCCTGTCCGCCGGCCGGCACGTGGTAACGGACATCCCGGGTGAGGTGGAGGTGGTGCGGGCAGAGTACCCGGACGTGACCATTAAGCTGGCTGCCTACCTGGGCGCGGCGGCCGGGATCGTGGAACTGCTGGCCGGTCTGGCCGAGCAGGTTTAAGCCAGCGCCCGTCCGCAGACGGCGAACATCAGTTCGCCTGCGGCAACGCTTTCACTCACACGGTCGCCCTGACTCTTGGGCAGCATGGGGACAGGTCGCCGGGAAGTTCATGTTGTCGAAATGAATGCGCTCACCGTGGCGCATATTCGGGCTCTGCCAGTCTATGCAGGCCTCGACCGTGGCTTGTTCCGAGCTGTTCATGGGGCTTGCTGGATTCGCTCAGGCATATCACTTAGCATCGGGTATACCCCTGACTCTGGCAAACAGGGGATTAATATCAATCCGGCAGGGCACAGGTTTTCTGGGGCCTGTGCCGACCGCGGGGGTACAGCATGGACCCGTTTATTGTTGAAGTGTCCCGTGAGATCGACAGTTACCAGTCGCGCGAGGAGATCATGCGCATCCTGGACGAGCTGGAGTTCCTCTTCGAGGCGCTGGAAGAGGAACAGCAGGATGCCTGTTCACGACTGATGTCGCTGCTCGAGGAACGCCTGCGCTTGCAGGACTGAGTATATGCCGGTGACGCGTTACTACGGGCGCCGCCGTATTTCGCCGTTCCTGGGTGTGGTGCAGGTGATCGAGCAGGAGCAGGCGCGCGCCATCTCGGTTGACGGGCGGCGCTGGCAGTTGCAGTTGCTCAGCCTGGAGGCCATGGCGGCGCGTGTCTGGG
Source organism: Gammaproteobacteria bacterium (assembly GCA_029864225.1). Classification (GTDB taxonomy): domain Bacteria; phylum Pseudomonadota; class Gammaproteobacteria; order UBA9214; family UBA9214; genus CAMYJZ01. The sequence continues at coordinate 10,520 of JAOTTU010000026.1, forward strand.
GCAATATCGGACCGCGCGAGGTACGGCGCCGCTGGTTTGTCTACGGGAGTTGCGAATCAGCGGATACGATCGAGCGAATACCGGTGAATCCCCTGCTGGGTGACCCGTCAAGGCACCCGGCCTTGCAGGGGCTGCTGGACGCGCTGGCACAGCGGCCCGGGTTGCCGTTTGCACTGCGGGATGACTTCGAGGCCTGGTTGTGCGATGCGGCCGGTGAGCCGGTGGCGCTGATCGATGCCGCCTTGGTTGACGAGGACCGCTCACAGGTCGATGGCGCGGGCTGGCGCAGTCTGCCGGGCATGGCCGGGGGGTTTCATTCGGACTCCAGCTACCCGACTGAATATGGGCTGATACCCGGGCAGGCACTGGAACGGCTGGTCATTCAGGCCGCGAAAGCAGGCCGGCTGCAATGGTTGATGCGAGAGCCGGGTCCGGACGGCACCCGGTTGCCGGAGTTGCCGTGGCGGGCGAACTGGCCGGTGGCGGCGCAACAGGCCTTGTTCGATGATTACACTGCCTACCTGGCGCCCTATTTGCTGACCTTGCCTTACCTGGACACGGCGCTGCGTGACCGGCTTGAGGAGCTCGCGATCGAGCAATACGATGTCCTCGAGTCCATCTATCCACTGATCCCGGCTGTGGTCAATCAGGAACGCCTGGAAGTCGCGCGGGTCAAGGCGCAGCTGGCGCGGAACAGGTCGCCGGTCTAGGTACGACTCCTGGAGGACTTTTTCTGGACGCTCTTTTTCGGTTCCAGGGTGAACCAGTCTTCCTGGGTGATTTCGTGGAAATAATCGGCCTCGTCGATCAGCAGTTTCGACGTGGTGGAGGGAACGGCCGCGATTTCGACGCGCACGCCCTCCGATTTCAGGTGGCTGACCAGTTCCACGTAGTCGGAGTCACCCGACATGATAATGATGGTGTCGACCTTGCTGGCAAGCTGGGTCGCCTTGATGGATAGCGGGATATCGGCGCTTTTGTGGCAGGGGCGGACCGAACCGTGGTAGTTGCTGTGCAGGCGCTCCCGCAGCTTTGAGGAGATCTGCCGGCCCTCGCGGAAATACACCAGGCGATTGAGGCCGCGGTTGCCCAGCAGCTTCGGCACCAGTGTGTCGAAGTTCAGCATGGTGTTCGGCTTGTTGGTCGCAGAATGAATACTGCGCTCGATGTTGTTGCCGTCGACCAGGATGGCAACGGACTGGTTGATTACGACGTTGACACCGGCATCCTGTGACATGGATTGTGACCTTCTTGTTTACCAAGTTGTGGGTTCCGGCTCATTGTACATGTGCTGACTGCATGGCAGTACATGCCGGGGTGAATTCCTGGCAGGGCACAGCAATTGTCCCCTGTCTGTGAGAAAATTCGCTGCGTTATCCAGTCAGCATATCAAGGAGATTAACAATGGGGATTGCAGTATTGCTTCACGTAATGTCAGTCGTAGTCTGGGTGGGCGGGATGTTTTTTGCCTACATGGCCCTGCGCCCGGTGGCGGCCAGCCAGCTGGAGCCGCCGCAGCGGCTGCGTCTGTGGGCCGGGGTGTTTGCCCGATTCTTTCCCTGGGTATGGGCGGCCGTGGGGGTGATCCTGGCCACTGGCCTGTGGATGGTGTTTGCCGTGTTCGGCGGTTTCGGATCCTCGGGCCTGCATATCGACCTGATGCTGGGTGTCGGGATCATCATGATGCTGCTCTTCTTTCATGTGTTTTTCGCCCCCTACAAACGCCTGCAGCGGGCAGTAGCCACGGAAGACTGGTCAACTGGCGGGAAGGCCCTCGGCCAGATCCGCATACTGATCGGCATCAACCTGGTGCTGGGCCTGGTCACGGTCGCGATCGCCTCCGGCGGGCGTTTCCTGCTGGCCTGATAGCATCGCACCGCTGTCTGTGCCGGGGCCCTCTGGCAATGTACAGTGTGCCCGATCCACTTGATACACGGGTCGAGGGGCGCTAAAGTCAGCATTGATAACGACAATAAATAATCAAAACAGACGATCAAATAATAGAGGAGCAAGCAAGTGACCGAATCGATGAATGATGTCCTGCACCCGCGTGGTGATACTGCTGGTAGCCCGGAGTTTCCCCATGCCCCGGCAGAGTGGACGCGTCAGAGTGCCGAAACGACGGCCTCGGCGGAGGGCCTGGAGCTGGGTGCTGACCACTGGGATACGGTGCGTGCCCTGCAGGAGTACTTCGCGCGCCATGACAGTCCCGATGTCAATGCCCGTGAGTTGTGTGACGCCCTGGATGAAAAATTCCATTCCAGGGGCGGCTTGAAGTACCTGTACACCCTGTTCCCGGGCGGGCCGGTGTACCAGGGTTGCCGAGTGGCAGGCATCGAGCCGCCGGCCGGTAGCAGGGACTGCGGTTTCGGCAGCGTCCAGTAGTCGTCCGTTGACTGATGCCGCCTGGTTTCGGTGTGCCGCTGATTTTCAGGCAGTGCATTGGTTGTGACGAGCCGTGAACCGGGTCGTCGATATTAAGGGCAGATCCTTCCGTATGCAGATCAGTTAGGCGGCGCAGGAACAACTGCCCACTACCCGATGACCCCCGAAGAGATCATCGACTTCTGGTTTTCGGACACGGCGCGGGCCTACTGGTTCAGGTCGACACCCGAATTTGACCGGGAAATCAGCTCGCGTTTCGAGACGTCCTGGGTGCAGGCCCGAGACGGGCAGCTAGCAGACTGGGAACAGACCGCCGCGGGTGCCCTGGCCCTGGTGATACTGCTCGACCAGTTACCCCTCAATATGTTCCGTGACAGGCCGGAAGGTTTCAGCACCGAGGCCGCCTCACGTGCAGTGGCCGGGCGCGCCATCGTGCAGGGTCTGGACGCCTCGCTGCCGGATGCGTGGAAGGCCTTTCTGTATCTGCCCTTTATGCACAGCGAGTCACTGGCCGACCAGGACCGGTCGGTGGAATTGTTCGAACAGGCCGGGCTGGAGGAAAACCTCAAATGGGCCAGGCATCATCACGAGATTGTCCGCCGTTTCGGGCGGTTTCCCCACCGCAATGCCATCCTGGGACGTACCAGTACCCCTGAAGAAACCGCATGGCTGGCCTCTCCGGAAGGCTTCAGTCCCTGATGCACGACATCATCACGCTGGCAACCGGCAGCCGCGAGACCCTGGTCGATATCACCGAACAAGTGAAGGACGTGGTCACGCGCAGCGGGGTGCGTGACGGGATCGTCTCCCTCTATGCCCAGGGTGCCACGGCCGCGATTATGATCCAGGAAAACTGGGACGAGAGCGTGCAGACGGACGTGGTCAACCTGCTGCGCAAGCTGATTCCCCGGGGCGTGTGGCTGCACGATGCCCAGGACGGCAATGGGGACGCGCATCTCAAGGCGGGGCTGGTCGGTCCCTCCGAGACGGTCCCGCTGATCGACGGTCAGCTGGGCCTTTCCACCTGGCAGAACATCTTCTTCTGCGAGTTCGACGGCCCGCGCCAGGAGAGACGGGTTGTCTGCAGTGTGATAGCCGATAAGTTGTCTCTGGGTTGATTGTGATTTGATATCAATCAATGTTAATTCCGGCGCAGGGACTACACTTAGACCGCTAAGGGAAATTTTGTCCCCCATTGGTTAATGATCCGGGATATCCGGGATTAAGGAGGGGTGTCATGGAGTATTTAAAAACATTGTGGGTTTCTGTATTTGTTGTCATCGCGCTTGTGGCCTGTGGAGGCGGCGGTGGCTTGGCTGGTGGTGGCGAGCCTTTACCGGGTGCTGCCATTAATATCACTGAGGCTAATGCTGTTCCCGTCACGGCTGCGGTCGTAGGTTCTGTTGAAGTCGTGCAGGGGCTCTCCGAGGGAGGCACCGGGGCCATTATCGGTGTTGCTACCGAGACCGCCGGCGGTGGGTTCAATATGGCCGATTTTGTCCTGCAGCAGTTGGACAGGTTCACCGTGGTCCGGGAACAGGCCCTGGTGAACAGTGCCGTGGGCGTGGCGATCGACCCGCCGATCTCAGGGGACTGTGACAATCTCAATTTGGGGACCATCACGATTACCGGTGATGTTGCCGACCCGACCCTCAACAGCATCGCGGTTGGGGACAACGTGGTTCTGACAATGACCAACTGCGAAATGGATGGCCTGGTGGCCAACGGGGGGTTCACCCTGACGGTTGTTGCATTCAGCGACAATATCGATACCTTTATCCCGCCCTACAGCCTCACAGTGGATGTGGTGGTGACGGATTTCACCGTCAACGACGGTCTCTCGACATTTTCAGGGGACGGCGACATGACGCTTACCCTGGCCGGCAATGCCGACGGCACCAGGGATATGATTGCTACCGGGACTCAGTTGACAGCGACGGAGGCCGGTTTCACCACCGTCCTGGCCAATTACCTGTATGAGTTGACTGAGAATGTTTTCACGTTGGACTACAGTCTTGACATGAGCGGTGAGCTGGACAGTTCTGCGCTGGGTGGCTCGGTGATGTTCAACTCCACCACAACCTTTGCCGGGTTTGGGGAGGGATATCCCGGTGCCGGTGTGTTGCTGATCACGGGCGCGGACGGTTCGCAGTGCCGGCTGAGGACCATCGACGCGGTCAATGTTGAGATCGATGTGGATGCCGATGGTGACGGGGTATTCGAGACCACGATCAACGATACCTGGGCCAACCTGACGGCGTAGTCATTCCCTGCGGTTGTACACTCTATGTTTGTAGCATGCGGGCCACTGGCCCGCATGTTATTCGATCTACTTGAATGGCCCCTATGATGACCAAGATGACATGGTACTTGCCTGTGTTGCTCGGCCTGGTGTTCCCGGGATCGGCATCACCAAACCCCGGCGACAGTACCGTCGCCGGCTGGGTGGCCTTTTCCGTGCAGGACTTCGACTACACCGAGACCTTTGATGACGGCTCCATCGCCGACACCGAGGCCGGCCTGCTGCCGGGCGTCAACCTGGGCCTGTCGATTGAACGCAATCGTGTTTTCGCAGAGACCGCGCTTTCTGCCTGGTCCGGCAATGTCGGTTATCACGGACCGGCAGATACGGTGACCGGTGAGGACCTGCTGGACTGGAATCTCCTCGCCGGTGCCGAGGTCTACCGGCATACCGCTACCACCGTCGCCGTTTATGCCGGCGCAGGCTACCGCTACTGGGAGCGGGATATCCAGTCCACGGCCACGCTCAGTGGCCTGTTCGAGACCTATGAGTGGTGGTATGGCCTGCTGGGCCTGCGCCTGCAACGGGAGACGGGCGAGTCGGTTCGACTCGGCGCCGATATCCGTCTGTTGCGGCCCGTTCAACCCGAAATCCAGGTCGAGTTTGCCAGCGGCTTTGATGACAAGGATCTTGATTTGGGGGAGGAGACCGGTGTCCGTGTTGCTTTGACGCTGGAGAAAAAGCTGGATGGCAAGTCCAGCTATTTTATTTCACCCTGGTTTGAATACTGGGAACTGGGGCGCAGCCGTACCGGGCACCTGCTGCAGGACGGTATCGTTGTTGGTACAGTGTTTGAGCCCATGAGCGAGACGCGTAATTTCGGTGTCAATATCGGCCTTGTCTGGTAGCCCCGTCAATTGATGCCGCGCGGCTCCTTTTGTCAGGGGGCCGTTTTCAATCAGCCAGTTTTTTCAGTACATGTGCCGCGGCCACCAGGCCGAAACAGGCGGTGACGCTGGTGGTGGAGCCCATGCCGCCGGCACAGTTCAGGCGCCCGACGCGGGGGTCGTGCGGCTTGTCGTGGCAGATGCCGCCGTCTTCGGCGGGAAACAGCGGCTGCTCTTCGGAATAGACGCAGGGGATATCGAAACGCCGTTTCAGGTTTCTGGGGAAGCCGTAGTCCTGGCGCAGCAGCTTGCGGGTCTTCGAGAACAGGGCGTCGTGTTCGGTGCGGCTGAGATCGGCGACCCGGATCCGGGTCGGGTCGGTCTGGCCGCCGGCACCGCCCACCGTGATCAGGCGGACCTTGTGGCGCCGGCACCAGGCGATCAGTGCCGCCTTGATACGGAAGCCGTCGATGCAGTCGATGACCCAGTCGTAGTCCCGCCCCAGCAGCGCATCCAGGTTGTCCGGCGCCAGGAATTCCTCGATCGCCGTCACCCGGCAGTCCGGGTTGATGTCGCGGATGCGTTCGGCCATGACCTGTACCTTGGCCTTGCCGAGGGTCCCCGTGAGGGCGTGCAGCTGGCGGTTGATGTTGGATTCGGCGATGTGGTCGAGGTCGATCAGGGTGATGTGGCCAATGGCCGAGCGCGCCAGCGCCTCGGCGGCCCAGGAACCGACGCCGCCGATGCCGATCACGCCCACATGTGACTGTCTGAACCTGTCCAGGGCGTCTGCCCCATAGAGGCGCCGGACACCGCCGAAGCGGCGATCCGGGTCTGTGGATGCGGGTGGGATATCCTGATCGCTTGCACTCATGGGCGTCGTTTACACTCGTTTTGCTGAGCGAACATACCAGAAATCGACTGTGTTTGATTGCGTGCCGGCATACAATCATGTCCATGGAGATTATCGACACCCACTGTCACCTCGATGTGGCGCAGTTCGATACAGACCGGCAGGCGGTGTTGCAGCATGCGCGCAGCGGGGGGGTCGCCGGTATTGTGGTGCCAGGCGTGGAGGCCAAGGGCTGGGATGGCGTGTGGCGCCTGGGCGCAGCGGAACCCGACGTGTATCCCGCCTTCGGGCTGCATCCGGTGTACCTCGAACAGCATCGCGACGCGGACCTCGCAAGCCTCGAGTCGCAGTTGGCCGGCCGGCGCCCGGTCGCCGTCGGCGAGATCGGGCTGGACTATTTTGTCGCCGACCTCGACCGTGCGCGTCAGCAGTCCCTGTTCGAGGCGCAGCTCGCGATCGCGCGGGCTGCCGGGCTGCCGGTGATCCTGCATGTGCGCAAGGC
>JAOTTU010000162.1 GCA_029864225.1 Gammaproteobacteria bacterium
GCGGCCGATCTGCCTGCCGAACAGGCCGGCGATGATGGCGCCGAACAGTGGGGCTAGCGGAATCGCAAGATAAACATTTTCCATGTCATCAGCCCTTCATGGTATCCAGGTCATCCACGTTAATGGACTGGCGATTGCGGAACATCACCACCAGAATGGCCAGGCCGATGGCGGCCTCGGCGGCGGCCACCGTGAGGATAAAGAACACGAACACCTGACCGGCGGTATCGCCCAGGAAATAGGAAAAGGCGATAAAGTTCATGTTGACGGCGAGCAGCATCAGCTCGATAGCCATCAGCAAAATAATGACGTTCTTGCGGTTGAGGAAGATGCCGGCCACGCTCAGCCCGAACAGGATGGCGCCCAGAATCAGATAGTCAGACAGTGCAATCATCGCTCTTAACAATCACTTCCTGTTAATAAATTATTCACCGCGGAGACGCAGAGGACGCGGAGGAGAGAAAAATATTCGTTATTGAAAAAAACCATCACTCTCGTTTGTCTACGCCCTGTCAAAATGCTTTTTTAAATAATTTCTGCTCTGCGTTCTCCGCACCTCTGCGGTTAACTTTTTACTGCCGTTCTTCCGCCTTCATCTTCACCAGCCGCACCCGGTCGGCGCGTTTCACCGCGACCTGGTCCACCGGGTTCTGGTACTTGGTCTCGGGACGCCGGCGCATGGTCAGCGTGATGGCGGCAATCATGGCAACCAGCAGGATCACCGCGGCGATCTCGAACGGGTAGACATAATCGGTATACAGCACGCTGCCGAGCTCCCGGGTATTGCTGTAGTCGACCCCGTGACGCGCGGGGATGGCCACGGCATCAGCACCGAAGTTGCGCGCCCTGACCACCAGAAACATCTCGATCACGATAAGCGCCGCCACACTGAGCCCGACCGGCAGGTACTTGATAAATCCCTCGCGCAGCGGCGACACGTTGATGTCCAGCATCATCACCACGAACAGGAACAGCACCATGACCGCACCGACATACACCAGCACCAGCGTAATGGCCAGGAACTCCGCTTCCAGCAGAAGCCACAGTCCGGCGCAGGTAAAGAAGGCCAGCACCAGGTGCAAAACGGCGTGTACCGGGTTGCGCACCGTGATCACGCGCCCGGCGGCGAACACCAGCACCGCGGCAAGGAAGTAGAAAATGAATCGTTCAAAATCCATATCGGTTACCTGTAGGGGGCGTCCGCCACGCGGTCCGCGGCGATTTGTGCCTCGTGCCTGTCGCCGATCTCCAGCAGCATCTCCTTGGTCATGATGTTCTCACCCCGGTTCTCGAAGCTGTATTCAAAGACGCGTGTCTCGACGATGGAATCCACCGGGCAGGACTCTTCACAAAAGCCACAGTAGATGCACTTGAACAGGTCGATATCGTAACGCGTGGTGCGGCGGGTCCCGTCGGCACGCTCTTCGGCCTCGATGGTGATCGCCAGCGCCGGGCAGACCGCCTCGCACAGCTTGCAGGCAATGCAGCGCTCCTCGCCGTTGGGATAGCGCCGCAGGGCATGCAGGCCACGGAAGCGGTTCGACTGCGGGGTCTTCTCATCCGGGTACTGCACCGTAATCTTGCGCTTGAAGAGATAGCGCCCGGTCACACCCAGGCCCTTGCGCATCTCGCGCAGCGTCAGGCTCTTCAGGAAATTTCCGAATCTGTCCATGTCAGCTCACCTCAATCGAACCAGGGGCCGATATCGGCCATCACAGCGGCGCCTTCCACCACCAGCCACACGATGGTGATCGGGATAAACACCTTCCAGCCCAGCCGCATGATCTGGTCATAGCGATAGCGCGGAAAGGTGGCACGCAGCCAGAGATAGAAGAACAGGATCAGCGAGGTCTTGGCCAGCAGCCAGAACACGCCCGGCACCCAGGTGAACCAGGATTCGATCCAGGTCCCCTCGAATGGTGACAGCCAGCCACCCAGGAACATCAGCGCGGCCAGGGTCGCAAGCAGGATCATATTGGCGTATTCGGCCAGAAAGAACACCGCAAAGGCCATCCCGGAATATTCCACGTGGAAACCCGCGACGATCTCGGACTCGCCCTCGGCCACGTCGAAGGGCGCGCGGTTGGTCTCGGCAACGCTGGAGATGAAATAGATGATGAACAGCGGAAACAGCGGCAACCAGAACCAGTGCAGCAGACTGCCCTGCTGGGCCAGCACGATCTCACGCAGGTTCAGACTGCCACCGGCAATCAGCACACCCACCAGTGCAAAGCCCATGGCAATCTCGTAGGACACAATCTGTGCCCCGGAACGCATGGCGCCAAGGAAGGCGTACTTCGAGTTGGTCGCCCAGCCGGCGATGATGACACCGTAGACCCCCATGGAGGTCAGCGCCAGGATGTACAGCAGGCTGGCATCGATGTCCGCCAGCACCAGGGTGTCGGTAAACGGCAGCACCGCCCAGGCCGCCAGCGCCGGTGCCAGCGACAGCATGGGGGCGATCAGGAACAGGAAGCGGTCGGAGTTGCCGGGGACGATGATTTCCTTCATCAGCAACTTGAGCGCGTCAGCGATCGGCTGCAACCAGCCGCGCGGTCCCACGCGGTTCGGACCGATACGCACCTGCATGTAGCCGATGATCTTGCGCTCGGCATAGGTGAGGTAGGCCACGGCCAGCATCAACGGCGCCACGATGGCGACGATCTTGAGCACGATAAACAACGGCTCCCTGATTAATTCCCAGAATTCGGCCATGACTGTTTTTCAGTTACCTGTTCATGCACCTTCGATGGTGACCGGTCCGTAGTTCGGACCCAGACCAACCGTTGCCGGGATGGCAGCCGGCAGCCACACGCACCCCGCGGGGACACGCTCGTCGATTTCCAGTGCCAGCGTGACACTGCTGTCACCCTGCAGCACCCTGATGCTGTCCGCATCCCCTACCCCGCTCAGCTCGGCCTGCGCTGCGCACAGGCGCACACTGGTCCGTGCCGCATCCGGTGTCTGCTGCAGGGAGGCGGCACGCCGCACCAGCGCGTCGGCCGAGTGAATGGGTACATCGCCGATGCGTTCAAGTCCGCTGCGCGTGGCGGCCGCGTTGACCGCGCCCTGCGCTGACCCGATGGTCGCGGACACGGCATCGATCTTCTGGCGCAGTTCATCGCGCACCTGTTCGCTGCTGGTGTAGTCGAAACCCTCCAGCTCCAGCAGGTTGCCAAGCACGCGCAGCACCTTCCAGCCAGGCCGGCTGTCAGCATGGGGCGTGGCAACCCCTGCAAAACTCTGCCAGCGCCCTTCCGCGTTGACGAAGGTACCGGAGGTCTCGGTGAACGGGCCGATCGGCAGCAGCACGTCCGCGTTCGCCTTCATGGCCTCATTGGCCCAGGGCGTGAGCGCAACGACAAATTCGGCAGCGTCGACCGCAGCCGCCGCGCTGCCGCTGTCCCAGCAGTCATATTCGGGTTCGACACCCAGCAGGATGCAGGCCTTGCGCGGCTCGCTGCACAACTCGCGCACCGTCAGGCCCGGACTGGCACAGGCCTCTCCGGCCGGTCCGCGGTGCGGCAGTACCCCTGCCAGCCAGCCGCCGACGCTGTTGGCGGCCTCGGGAATATCGCCCATAACGGCATTGCTGGCCGCGGCAATCACAGCCGCCAGCGCGCGGATCAGCGAATACTCGGGGTGCGCCACGGCCGTGTTGCCCAGCAGCACAGTGCTGTTGTCGGCGTCCTTCAGGGCCCGGGCCATGGCGCGCTGCGTATCATCAGGATGCGCCGCACCGATCAGCGCGCGTACCGCCTCAGGGGCATCACGGCCGGCATCCGGAAAGCAGGCCGCGATCCCGGCCAGGGTCTGCGCCATACGTGACGGTGGCACGATGACCTTGGCATGCACCTTGAAGTTGAATTCGTAGTCCACCGGGTTCACGAACATCACGGCGGCGCCGGCCATCGCCGCCTTGCGCAGCCGGTGTCCGATAATGGGCTGTTCCTTGCGGGTGTTGGAGCCTATCACCAGGGCCGCCTTGACGGCTTCCAGCTGCTCGAACGACTGGCCCAGCGACGGACACAGCGGGGCGCTGTCCTGGCCGCTGAAATCGGCCTGGCGCAGGCGGTGATCGATGGTATTGGTCCCCAGGCCCCGCGCGACGGCCTGCGCGAGGTACATCTCCTCCAGCGTGGCCGAGGGTGAGACCAGCATGCCCAGCTGTTCGCCGCCATGCGCTGCGGTCTGCGCCTTGATGCCGTCGACAGCGGCCTGCAGCGCCTCGTCCCACTCGGCCTCCTGCCAGTCGCCGTCGACCTTGATCAT
>JAOTTU010000027.1 GCA_029864225.1 Gammaproteobacteria bacterium
CTGCTGGAATTTCATCCGAAGGCGGTGCTGCCGGCCCCACTGAGCAACCGGGCGCAGCCTGTCAGTAGGAGCTGTTACGCCTGAGCTGGTCAAGCTGCGCCCGCTGATCCTGCAGCTCATGCTCCAGGGCACTGATCTCGGCTTCCACGTCGGCGATCTCTGGCTCAAGCTCATGGATCTGGTACAGCAGCAGCACGCGTTGCTCGCTCCGGATCCCGTCCATGACCAGTTCTGACAGTTTGTGTTCCCGCTCATGTTCCAGTGACTGCAGGAGCTGGCGTTGCTTTTTAACAAGCGCATGCGTCCTGTTGACCTCGGAGCTTGCCAGATAGACATCCCTGCCGGCCTCATAGGCCGCACGCAAATCGACTTCCGTGGTGGACGAACACACCACCGGGTAGCCCTTGCCGGACTCGCCCAGGCGGTAGCCATTATCAGGCCGGCAATATTCCAGCAGGCCCTCCATCCGGCCGGCCTGGTACGCAGCAAGGTCCGGCACAACCGCGTGTTTGGCGCAGTCCTCGCGGTAACTGCCCACCATGGAGGCGGATTTCCCGGCCACGCCATCCTGGTAACCGATCAGGCGCCAGTCCGCTACCAGGCATTCCTCCTTGTTGAGGGTCGCGCAGCCCTGCAGGACTGCCGTAATCATCAGTGCGGCGCATAACAGTGGCAGCCGTTTTTCAATTAATGTCATCAAGTTGGTTTCACTCTCGAGTTGATGTGTGGTTCAGTCGACAGTGCCGACTCATTAATTAACGACCGAAGACGGCATTTCCTGATGCTTCAACAGGATCGGCACAAGGCGCGCCTGCCACGGCAGGCCGTTAACGTGACCTGGCGCACACAGCGCATGGTTGCGTATCCCGCCACCGCTGCGCATCCCGAGCCGGTTCACCTGCACAGTCGCATGCTAGAATCCAGACATCCATTCGAAAAAACACGCCCCGGCAGCGCTGCCACACGCTGCGCGCACACCGCGCCCCGGTGAACTTCACCCCTGCCGTGCGGCCCCCCACTGCATGCCCACATGAGCCAGCAAGACCTGTCCCGATTCGATGCCTTCACGGCGCCCGCTGCCCGCACGCGACTCGGCCTGGCACTGCTGCTGTGCTGCCTGGCCCTGCCCCCGGCCGCGGCGCGCCAGGCAGATAGCGGGAATCCACCAGCGGCCTCCCGGCTCAGTCAGCTCGCCATGGCCCTCGGCGACGCACCAGAACCCCTGCGGGCGGATTTTGCCGTGATCGCCATTGCGCAAATGGCCGAGGCTCATCGGGCCGAGGCGGAACGTGCCCGCCTTGAGGCAGCGCAACTCTCCCGGGAACGCGACCCGACCCGCTGGGCCGGGGCCGTAGACGCCTATGCCGCGGAGCTGCTGGCCATTGCCAGTCAGGTCACAGCGCAGTCATCGCTGGCCATCAGGATCGGGGCCGCGAACAACGTCTACCTGATCATCGATGGCACCCCGGTCATTGTGAACGGCCCCCTGGCCGCACAGCAGGCGGCCTTCGAACAGCAGATCATCGAGCGCTTCTGCGGCCTGTATCTATGCGACGAACTGCTCGCCGGGTACCAGGCCCCGTTATCGGCGTCGCGGCCTGATAAATCGGAAACGCAATGGAGCTTCAGCCAGCACGCGGGCCCGGCGTGCAGCACCGCTGACGGCCTGGAGTTCCAGTTTCAGGACATGGAGAATCTTCGCGGCTACCGGGAGGCCTGTGCGCGGATCGTGGCCGAGCTGGACACGCTCGTCAGGGGGATTTCCCGCAGCCGCTCGAGTGGCATCCGGGTGGACTGGAACAGCCTCGCCATCCAAACCCTGCCGGGTAGCGAGCGCCACGAGGTCACGCTGAATACCGCCGGCGCAGTGATCCTCGCCCCGCTACCGGGCCTGGCCACGACACCGCGGCTGTTCGCGCTGCTGCGCCCGTGGATCGCTGCCAGGGTGAGCGGCAAAAGTTACCGGCTGGTGGTGATAAACGCCAATCGGCAGCTGGCCCCGCTGCTCAAGCTAGGTCCAGATGGCTGGGATTGACACCGGCTTGCAGGTCATGTCGGATTACGCTGGCGCCAATTCGACTTACGGACTAATCCGGTTTCACCGCGGAGACACGGAGAGTGCAGAGAACGGCGAAATCTTCACAAAGAACTTCATATCGAAGCTGCAGAATGTATAGGTTGGGGCAGGCGCTGTGTACCCAACACCCAAACAAATCACCGCAAAGGCGCAAAGGACGCAAAGGACGCAAAGGACGCAAAGGACAAAATTAATGCCAAGTGGGGTCTGATTACCTCATCTTTTGTCATTCCGGCGCAAGCCGGAATCCAGCCTACGGCGGCCGATGATGTTGCCCTAGAAATCGAGGCCCAGCGGGTTGTGCGGGTCCACGCCCTCCATGAACGGCAGTTTCCGGTCCTGGTGGGTCAGCTGGTAAACCTGTCCGATCCAGTTACCCACGATGCCCTCGGCGGTGTCGTGCCAGGTGTTGTCGAGACGCGCAGCAACCAGCGCCTCCGGAAACTCCGGTGGTTCCACACCCGGGTCCCTGGCCTGCTCCAGGCGCTGACGGTAATCGTCGAGGATGGCGCGCTCCCGGGGCTTGAGGTAATTCTCCGGAAACGGCGGATAATCCGCACGCTCACCGGCGACAAAGCGCCGCACCTCGCGCTTGTATTCCTTGAGCAGGGAGACCGTGTCGTACTCCGGATGTCCCTGTAAGTAGACGACGCGCAGCCCGTCCGCGCTCACCGCCAGGTGCACCCCGGCCGCCTCGCTCTCGACCAGGACGTGCAGTCCGGCCGCCTCGAACTGCGCACGGCTGATCTCATTGAAGCGCGAATGGGGTACGTCGAACACCGTGTTGACATCGTTCACCAGGGGATGGTGCGAGCGTTCCACCCGGTGCGGGAACACCCCCCAGCGCTTGGCCGGCAGCGGCGTGCGTTTCTGGCCGTGATGAAACTGCATCACGGCATGGGTGGCAAGACAGGAACACAGCACCGATGTAACGTTTTCCGTTGCCCAGTCGACCACCTCCCGCAACGGGTTCCAGAAGGACTCCTGGGAGAGATCGGCATGGGTGACGTTGGCGCCGGTGATGATCAGCGCATCCAGCCCTTCCTCGCGGATCTTCTCGACCGGCTCGTAGTACCGGTCAATGTGCGCCCGGGCCTGTGCGCCCCGCGGCAGTTCCTTGAGGGTAAAGGGGTGCATGTAGAACTGTGCGATCGGGTTGCTCTCCCCCACCAGCCGGTAGACCTGCCGTTCAGTGGCGGCGATGGCCGCATCCGGCATCATGTTCAGCAGGCCGATATGCAGCTCGCGGATGTACTGGTGCAGGGCGCGGTCCGGGTCCAGTATCGTCTGGCCCTCCTCGCGCAGGCGCTGGAATGTCGGCAGTTCGTTATGTGCAACAATCGGCATGCAGTTTCCCCTCTACCGGGCTAGCCCGCATTGCGGGCAATGGCGGTTTCCAGCAGGTCCAGAAAATCCTGCTCATCACGCACTGCCCCCACCTCACGCGAGGTGACGGTATAGCCATGGGGCCCGGCAATGGCCTCGTAGCGTGGCACGCGCGAGTGGAACAGGTGCGGGAAAACCCAGCGGGTAAAGTCGTTGGGGTCCATCTCCGCCGCGTATTCCAGCCCATTCAGCTGCAGGTACTCCTGCAACTGTTCCTCGAGAAAGGCCGGCCGGTAGTAGAGCGGCTTGGGGTCACTCTGGGCGCGCCGGATAAGGGCCTCCTCTTCCTCTGGTTCCGTCACCCGGATATAGAGGATCAGGGTGTGCCGGCCCAGCAGGTCGATCACTGCCGGCTCCTCCAGCTCGCACAGGCTCCCCCCCACATCATTGACGAAGTTCGGGTAGCCGTAGATCTCGTGTGCCTTGCGAATAAACCCGGGTACATCGTTCATGGCATCGATTTCGGCCTGACGGTACAGGGCCTGGCGCCGGGTGAATTCCCCCAGCGGCACCCCGCCCAGCTCGGGGTTGCCGAGCTGGCCGACAAAACTCAGCACCGGGCCCAGATCGGCCACCTTGATGTTGTTGCGGATATAGATCCAGTCGCGCCGCAGCAGGTCGTGCAGGAACGGGACCTGCATCGCCTGCTGCTTGATCAGGTCCAGGATCGGCTCATCCAGGTAGCGGGTACCGATGCGATAGTCACCCGAGTAGTGAAACCAGTTGTGCTGGCGCAGCAGCGTGGACAAATAGGTCTTGCCCACCCCCGACATACCCAGCAGGGTGACACTCTTGTGCTTCCAGGCACGAAACTCGTCGACGCTGAACTTCATGATGCTGGCTCTCTGGCAGATAGATAAGCCGGAAGTTTAACCCGAAAGCCACACCGGAATCGAAGAATCAACGGCCGGCTGCCCACACCGAAAATAGATTCAGCACAGCCCGATATGAATTTTGCTAATCCAGCGGCCAATCTGTACGCTTCACCCGGAGCCGCTGCAGTAACAGCGGGCCTGAACTCGTCATTTGTGACCGGGGGCCAGAACCTTGAAATCCATTAGCAGAACATTCCTGACCGGGCTGGTGACCATCCTGCCGGTCACGCTCACGCTCTACCTGCTCTACTGGCTGGCGATCTCGATGGAATCGGTACTGGGCAGCGCGATCCGCCAGGTACTGCCGGAGGGCATGTACTGGCCGGGCATGGGCGTGATCGCCGGCATGATTGTGGTGTTCCTGGTGGGCCTGCTGATGCACGCGTATATCGTGCGCTGGCTGTTCGCCAAGGGGGAAGCGGTGTTCTATCACCTGCCGCTGATCAACTCGGTCTACCGGGCGATGCGCGACTTCTTCGATTTCATTTCCCCGAGCAAGAAAAAGGAATTCAAGCAGGTGGTGGCGGTCAGCATCGGCAGTGCAGGCATGCAGGTCATCGGCTTCGTCACCCAGGCGTCACCGGAGCGCCTGCCGAAGAGCATCCGTGATAACGACAGCATCCTGGTCTACCTGCCGTTGAGCTACATGATCGGCGGCTACACGGTACTGCTGCCGCGCAGCGCCGTGCGCCCCCTGGACATGAGCATGGAGGAAGCCATGCGTTTTACCCTGACCGCAGGGGTGACCGGCACCCACTCTGCCCCTGAGGGACGACCACAATGAAATGGCTGGACCGAATTCCCCTTGTCGTACTGCTGCCGGTAGCGGTGCTTCTGGCCCTCGCACCGTTCCTGCCGGAACCCCACCTGTGGGAAAAGCTCAAGATGCTGGCAGACGGGACCCTGACGAGGCCCATCGATATATTCGACCTGCTGCTGCACGGCACGCCGCTGGCCCTGCTGGTGCTCAAGCTGTTGGCCAGCGATCACATACAGCACTGATTCAGCGTCGCTTTACAAGGGGTGCGGCTCGAGTCAAGTGCAACGACCCGACAGGGCTGTGGTTGCGCACAACTGGCGCGCTATTCCGCCAGCAGCCGCTGGCGTATGTCTTCGAATTCCGCCAGTTTCTTCGCATCGACCACCGGGTAGCTCAGATCCAGCGATTCCAGGGTCGAGACCAGGATGTCAGCCACACACAGCCGCATGTAGGACTTGTTGTCAGCCGGTATCGCATACCAGGGTGCCCAGGGGCGCGAGGTCTCGGCCAACGCTGCTTCAAAGGCCGCCATGTACTCGTCCCAGAAGGCCCTTTCCCGGATATCACTGATCGAGAACTTCCAGTTCTTGTCCTTATCCTCGAGTCGCGCCAGGAAGCGCTGCTGCTGTTCCTCGCGCGACACGTTCAGCCAGAACTTCAGCACCACGGTGCCGTTACGCGCCAGGTGCTGCTCGTGCTCGCGGATGGACGCGTAACGGTCTTGCCAGACCGTCTCGAGATCGACGTCCGCCGGGAGTTTCTGGCTGCTGAGGTAGTGGGGGTGCACCCGCACCACCAGCACCTCCTCGTAGTAACTGCGATTGAAAATACCGATACGCCCGCGCTCGGGAAGGCGGCGGCTGGTACGCCAGAGAAAGTCGTGATCGAGTTCTTCAGGCGTCGGTTGCTTGAAGGAAAACACCTGGCAACCGGCGGGATTGACGCCGTTGAGTATGGCCCGGATGGTTCCGTCCTTGCCGGCCGCGTCCATGCCCTGAAACACCAGCAGCAGGGAATGGCGATCATGCGCATAGAAAATACGCTGCAGTTCATCGATCCGGCTGACCAGCTTCGAGAGCTGGCGTTTCATCTCCTTTTTGCCGGGCTCGTTCTCAGGCGGCCGGGTTGGCGCGTCTGTCCATTTGAATTCGCCGTTGAGTGGCACGAGATAGGGACTCGCGGGTGCTTCAAACATGGCATTACCTCGTCGTGAGAATGTCCGGGAAGAAAACCGCAGGCACGGCCCGGGCAGAATCATATCCCAACCACGGCCGGCACGCATGGCGAAATTGCTCGGCCAGCAGTTTGCACTCCCTTGAAGCGCTGCGCACTGCTGTTTAAGATGCTATGGTCGTGCATCAGCAACGATGCACAGGTTTGCCGGCCCGGCCGGCCCGGCCTGATGACCCGGCCTGGGCCTCGCCCCGGCCATAGGCTTGTGCACGCATCGCATGGCGCTGTCACTTGCCACACTACTGTTGCCAGTCACCAGGAGAGATGCCTGACATGAAGTACGACCTGACGCGCCCACCGGACCTGTCCCGGGAACAACGCATCGGACAGATGCGCTTGCAACGGCCCGAGTATGTCGCCCTGCTGCCGCCCTGCAACCAGGCCTGCCCGGCCGGCGAAAACATCCAGGCCTGGCTCGCGCTGGCCCAGCAACGGCACTTCAAGGCGGCCTGGCAGAAACTGGTCGAGGAGAACCCCATGCCTGCGATCCACGGCCGGGTCTGCTATCACCCCTGCGAATCCGGTTGCAACCGCGCCCAGCTCGACAACCCGGTCAGTATTCATGCCGTGGAACGCTTTCTCGGCGACCTCGCCATCGCCGAGGGCTGGAACATCGAGTACGACACCGCAGCCACCGGCAGGCATATCCTCGTGGTGGGCGCCGGTCCCAGCGGCCTGTCGGCCGCCTACCATCTGACCCGCATGGGCCACAATGTAGAGATCCGCGAGGCCGGACCGATGGCGGGCGGCATGATGCATTTCGGCATTCCGGCCTACCGCATGCCCAGGGATATCCTGGATGCAGAGATCCGCCGCATCGAGGACATGGGCGTCAGGATCGTCCTTGATTACAAGGTCGAGGACGTGCTGGCGGAGAAGCAGCAAGGTAACTTCGATGCCGTGTTTGTCGCCATCGGTGCCCACCTGAGCAAGCACATCGATATACCGGCTCGCGACGCGGCGGGGATGCTGTCTGCGGTCAATTTCCTGGCCAGTGTCGAGACCGGCGAAGCGCCTGTGCTCGGCCGGCGCGTCGCGGTCTATGGCGGCGGCAACACCGCAATGGACGCGGCCCGGGTTGCCAAGCGTCTCGGCGCCGAAGAGGCCCTGATCATCTACCGCCGCAACCGCGAACAAATGCCTGCGCACGAATTCGAGGCGCAGGGGGCCCTCGAGGAAGGCGTCAAGATTAACTGGCTGCGCACCATCCGGGAGATTGATCAGACCACGCTCACGGTCGAGGTCATGGAGATCGGCGCTGACGGTCGGCCCCGGGGTACCGGCGAGCTGGAGACCCTGGAGGCGGACTCCCTGATCCTGGCCCTGGGCCAGAGTACCGATGTCACCCTGCTCGAGAACATCCCGGGGATCGAATTCCAGGGGGACACGGTGAGCGTCGATGAACATATGATGACCGGCCACCCCGGGATCTTCGCCGGGGGCGACATGGTGCCCTCGGAACGCACCGTGACTACCGCGGTCGGCCATGGCAAGAAAGCGGCCCGCAATATCGACAGCTGGCTGCGCGGCGAGCACTACAGCAGCCCGCAAAAAAATCCGCTGGCAAGCTTCGACAAGCTGCACCTCTGGTATTTCACCGATGCCGACCAGCGTCCGCAGGACAGCCTGGATCTGAATCACCGCCAGAGCGGCTTCGAGGAAGTGGTGCACGGCCTGAAGAAACAGGACGCGGTGTTCGAGGCCCAACGCTGCCTGTCCTGCGGCAATTGTTTCGAATGCGACGGCTGCTACGGGGCCTGCCCGGAACATGCCATCATCAAGCGCGGAAAGAACCGGGGTTATTCAATTGACCTGGAGCTGTGCACGGGCTGCAGTATCTGCTTCGACCAGTGTCCCTGCCATGCCATCGAGATGGTCGCCGAGCCCGCCTGAACACACAGCCGGGCCGGGTAGCGCCGACCGGCACCTGGAGCAAGCATGTCAAACAGACAAATAACGACCATCGACGGTAACGAGGCAACGGCCTACGTCGCCTACCGGACCAACGAGGTCTGCGCGATCTATCCCATCACGCCCTCCTCCACCATGGGCGAGCTCGCCGACCAGTGGGCCCAGGAGGGCAAGACCAATATCTGGGGTGACATACCCATCATTGCCGAGATGCAGAGCGAGGGCGGTGCCGCGGGCGCTGCCCACGGTGCCTTGCAAACGGGCGCCCTGACGACGACCTTCACTGCGTCCCAGGGTCTGATGCTGATGATCCCGAACATGTACAAGATCGCCGGTGAACTCACCGCGGCGGTGTTCCACGTCGCCGCCCGCTCCCTGGCCGCCCAGGGGCTGTCCATATTCGGTGACCACCAGGACGTGATGGCGGTGCGCACCACCGGCTTTGCCCAGCTCGCCTCCGGCTCGGTGCAGGAGGCGCATGACATGGCACTGATCGCACAGGCCAGCACGCTCGAGACACGTATCCCCTTTATCCACTTCTTCGACGGCTTCCGTACCTCGCACGAGATCAACCGGGTCACCCTGCTGACGGATGACGAGATCCGCGCCATGATCCCGGATGAACAGGTGATCGCTCACCGCCGGCGCGGCCTCAACCCGGACCACCCGTTCATGCGCGGCACCGCCCAGAACCCCGACGTGTACTTCCAGGGCCGCGAGACCGTCAACCCCTACTATGCGGCGACCCCGGACAGCGTCGAAGACAAGATGCGTCAATTCGCAGAACTGACGGGGCGCCAGTATCGACTGTTTGACTACCACGGCGACCCCGGAGCGGAACGGGTCATCATCATCATGGGTTCGGCGGCCACCACGGTGCGCGCTACCGTTGAACACCTGCAGGCCAGCGGCGAAGCCGTCGGCATCCTCCAGGTCCACCTCTACCGGCCGTTCTCGACCCGGCACTTCCTGGCGAGTCTCCCGGGGAGTGTGCGCCGCATTGCCGTTCTGGACCGGACCAAGGAGGCCGGTGCCCCGGGTGAGCCGCTCTACCTCGATGTGGTCGCCACGCTGGCGACGGCAAGCGCAAATGGCGAACTCCCGGGCGGCAGCATGCCGCGTGTGATCGGCGGCCGTTATGGCCTGTCCTCCAAAGAGTTCACCCCGGCGATGGCCAAGGCCGTCTTCGATGAGCTGGACAAAGACACACCCAAGAACGGTTTCACCATCGGCATTCACGACGACGTCAGCCACACCAGCCTGGAATTCGACCCGGGGTTCATTATCGAGCCCGACAACGTGGTACGCGCGCTGTTCTATGGCCTGGGCGCTGATGGCACGGTGGGGGCGAACAAGAACACCATCAAGATCATCGGCGAGGACCCGGCCTTCCATGCCCAGGGCTATTTTGTCTACGATTCCAAGAAGTCGGGTTCCCAGACCGTTTCCCACCTGCGCTTCGGACCGGAACCGATCGGCTCCAGCTACCTGGTCCAGTCCGCCAATTTCATCGGCTGTCACCAGTTCAATTTCCTCGAGCGCACCAACGTCCTCGAGAAGGCGGCGCCCGCTGCGACCTTCCTGCTGAACAGCCCTTTCGGACCCGACGCCGTGTGGGATCATCTGCCGCGGGTTATCCAGCAGGCGATTATCGACAAGGGCCTGTCGCTGCATGTCATCGACGCCTACAAGGTCGCCCGCGAGAGCGGCATGGGCAACCGCATCAACACGGTGATGCAGACCTGTTTCTTCGCCTTGTCCGGGGTGCTACCCAAAGACGCGGCCATCGCCAAGATCAAGACCGCCATCGAGAAGACCTACGGCAAGAAAGGCGACGAGGTGGTGCGCAAGAATTTCGAGGCGGTCGACAACACACTGGCCCATCTGTACCCGGTCGACATCCCGGGCCGGGTGACCAGCGTGCGGGACCTGCTGCCGCCAGTCCCGTCAGGGGCACCCGAGTTCGTGCGCGCTGTCACGGCGATGATGATGTCCGACCAGGGAGATGCACTGCCGGTCAGTGCTCTGCCCGCCGATGGCACCTACCCCACAGGCACAACCCGCTGGGAGAAACGCAACATTTCGATGTTTGTCCCGGTGTGGGAACCGGACATCTGCATCCAGTGCGGCAACTGCAGCCTGGTCTGCCCGCACAGCGTGATCCGCGCCAAGTTCTATGACAAGGCGCAGCTTGAGTCGGCACCCAAGGGCTTCAAGTCCGTAGCCATCAACGCCCGCGGCCTGCCTGATGTGCGTTACACCCTGCAGGTCTACCTGGAGGACTGTACCGGCTGCGGACTGTGCGTGGGGGCTTGCCCCGCCAGGAGCAGCAAGGAACCCGGACGCATGGCGATCAACATGCAGCCGAAGGAGCCGATACTGGCCGGGGAGTGCGACAACATCGACTTCTTCGATTCACTGGCCTACGTGAACCGCAGCCGGGTGGACTTCTCCACGGTGCGCGGCGTGCAGTTCCTGGAACCGCTGTTCGAGTTCCCGGGTTCCTGTGCCGGCTGCGGTGAGACCCCCTACGTCAAGCTGCTCTCGCAGCTGTTCGGGGACCGCCTGGTCGTGGCCAACGCCACCGGCTGTTCCTCCATCTACGGTGGCAACCTGCCCACCACCCCCTGGTGTCAGAACGCGGAAGGCCGGGGGCCTGCCTGGTCCAACTCGCTGTTCGAGGACAACGCGGAGTTCGGTTTCGGCTTTCGCCTCAGCGCCGACCAGCAACTGGCCATGGCCGAGCGCCTGCTCAAGGCGCTGATGCCGCAGCTGGGTGAGGGACTGGTCGAACAGCTCCTGCTGGCGCCGCAGATCACCGACTCCGATATACAGGCCCAGCGCGAGCGCGTGGCGGAGCTGCAGCACAAGCTCCGGCAGCTGAACTCGGACAAGGCCAGGCATCTGCTGTCGGTCTCCGACCACCTGGTGCGGCGCAGCATCTGGACAGTCGGTGGTGATGGCTGGGCCTACGACATCGGTTCCTCCGGACTCGACCATGTGCTGTCACTGGGTCGTGATGTCAATGTGCTGGTACTCGACACCGAGGTCTACTCCAATACCGGCGGGCAGATGTCCAAGGCCACGCCGCTGGCGGCGGTGGCGAAGTTCGCCACCGGCGGCAAGCAGGTACCGAAGAAAGACCTGGCGCTGCAGGCGATCTCCTATGGAAACGTGTATGTCGCCCGGGTCGCCATGGGTGCCAATCCCCAGCAGACCCTGCTGGCCTTCCGGGAGGCCGAGGCCTACCCCGGGCCGTCGCTGATCCTGGCCTACAGTCACTGCATTGCACACGGAATCAATATGCAGCATGGCATGTTGCAGCAGCAGCGCGCCGTCATGAGCGGCTACTGGCCACTGATGCGCTACAACCCCGAGGTGCGCAAGCTGGGTGAAAACCCCTTCGTCCTCGACTCCCAGCGGCCACGCATCCCCTTCCGCGACTATGCCGACCACGAGCTGCGCTACCGGATGCTCAGCCGCACCAATCCCGCCGAGGCCGGCATGCTGATGGAAATGGCCCAGCAGCATGTCAACCAGACCTGGCGGCTTTACGAGCGTGCCGGCTATCAGGGGAACGATCGTCGCGGTTCAAGCGACGTGCACCCCGACGCCGGGAACATCGCCACCTGAACCATCGCTATTGCAGGAGACTACGCCATGGACCTTCGGACCACCTACATGGGGATTGAGCTAAAGCACCCCATTGTCGCATCCGCCTCACCGCTATCGGAGAAGCTGGATAACATCAAGCGCATGGAGGATGCCGGTGCAGCGGCAGTGGTGATGTTCTCGCTGTTCGAGGAGCAGATCAAACACGAGCATGCCGCCATCGAGCACCTGATCACATCGGGCGCCGAGAGCTATGCCGAATCACTGAGCTATTTTCCGGATTTCGATGATTATGATACCGGGCCGGACGAATACCTCAACCTGTTGCGCCAGGCCGCGGAGGCGGTCGATATCCCTGTCATCGGCAGCCTCAACGGCATCACCAATGAGGGCTGGGTAAATATGGCGTGCATGATGCAGGACGCGGGTGCGCGTGCCATCGAGCTCAACACTTATTACATTCCCGCACACCTCTACATGACAGGCCGAGAGGTTGAACAGCGCTACATCGAGGTGCTGAAGGCCGTCAAGGAATCGGTAACGATCCCGGTCGCCCTCAAACTGAGCCCCTTCTTTAGCGCCATCGGCAACATGGCACGCCAGTTTGACGAGGCGGGCGCCGATGCCCTGGTGCTTTTCAACCGTTTTTACCAGCCGGATTTCGACCTGGAGAGGATGGAGGTGGTCCCGGACCTCGAGCTCAGCACCCCCTCGGAGATCCGTCTTCCGCTACTCTGGATTGCCGTGCTCCATGGTCGCATCAATGCCTCGATCGCAGCCACTCGCGGCGTGCACAGCCCCGTGGAGGTCGTCAAGTACCTGATGGCCGGTGCCGATGTTGTCATGACTACCTCGGGCCTCCTCAGGCATGGCATCGGGTTCCTCACCACCCTGGTCGACGGGCTTCAGGCCTGGATGGAGGAAAAGCAATACACCTCGGTGACTCAGATGCGCGGCTCCATGAGCCAGACCAACTGCCTCGATTCCAGTGCCTTCGAACGCGCCAACTACATCAAGATCCTCGAGAGTTACGCACCCGACTACGAGTAAGGGCTCGCGAAACCGCCAGCCACACTTTTGCAATCCGCTTTCGGTCGAACTGACAGCGGGCGATTTTCATTCGCCCCATCTCCACTATAATGGAAAGTCTGGTCAAGCCGTCATTCCGGGCGGAGCGTAGCGGAGACCCGGAATCCAGTAGCTGGTCATCAGGCAGTTACCGGATTCCGGCCTTCGCCGGAATGACGAAAGATGAGTTAATCAGGCCTTCTGTATTGATCAACCTGGTGAGGTAAGAGGCAGACTGCATGCGTTGGAGAACGGGGCGTAGAAGTTCCAATATCGAGGACCGGCGCGGCAGGCGTGTCACCGGGCCGGTCGCATTCAAGGGCGGCATCGGCACCATTGCACTGGTGCTGGTGGCCAGCTACTTCCTCGGCATCAACCCGCTGGAGATCCTGCAGATGCAGATCGACACCGGGCCCGCCGTCAACCAGACGGACTGGAAGCCGTCAGCGGCGGAACAGCAGGCGGCTGATTTTGTCTCGGTGGTACTGGCGGACACCGAGGACACCTGGAACGCCATCTTCAAAAAGTCCGGGCAGACCTACCAGGTGCCGACCCTGGTCCTGTTCAGCGGGTCGGTGAGCTCCGCCTGCGGCATGGCCAGCTCCGCAATGGGACCGTTTTATTGCCCCGGCGACCAGAAGGTCTATATCGACCTTGCATTCTTCGACGACCTCAAGCGCCGCCACGGTGCCCCCGGTGATTTTGCCCAGGCCTATGTCGTCGCGCATGAAATCGGACACCATGTGCAGAACCTGCTGGGCATCAGCAAGCAGGTGCGGTCCGCACAACGCGGCGTGGGCAAGGCGCAGGCCAATGCCCTTTCAGTCAAGCTGGAACTACAGGCTGACTGCTTCGCGGGGCTCTGGGGCAACCATGCCGAGCGCAGCCGTCAGGTGCTGGAACAGGGTGATATCGAGGAGGCCCTGGGGGCGGCCAGTGCCATCGGCGATGACCGCCTGCAGCGCGAGGCCAAGGGCCGCGTGGTGCCGGAGTCCTTCACTCATGGCAGTTCGGAACAACGGGTGGAGTGGTTCAGCCGCGGCATCCAGAGTGGTGACATCAACAGCTGCGACACCTTCGGGGAAAGCTAGACGCTTTGTTCCCGGCCTGCCTGGCTTATGATTCGGCCTGCCTGTTCAGGATGTACTCGGCGAATGCATCGCGTCCTGCATCAAATGCGCTGATCTTCACACCGATTTGATAGAACTCCTCCCCTTCGGAACGGGCATAGACCGTTCGGCAGTGGGCCGTGACGCTGGCAGGGCGGGCCACGGGAGCCGGCAAGACAAACACCACCTGCAATGAAACAGGCGAGTGCTGGTCCAGACGCTCGAGTCCGGGCAACAGGGCCTGGATCATCTGCAGGTCGCCCTCCAGGCGCAGGCCGGAAAGTGAGATATTGGTCACCAGGACATCCACACCCGCACCACTGGCAGCGAGCGCCCGGGCCGGGAAGTGGGTATCGAACCGGGGCTCCCGGCGCAGGTCAACAAGATAGGTGGATTCAACCCGCCGGCGGTGCGGCGTGCTTAGCGGTTCAAGCGTATATTCACTATTTTTATCAAAGAGATATGGATTGCTAGCCACAATATCCATCCTTTAATCGCTGCCCGATACCGAACCGTCCGCTGGCGATAAGTAGTTGATGTAATACCCGATATTTCGGCCGGAATGGACCGGACTTTAACCGGCCTCGGACCCCGTCAGCAGCTTGGCATAGCGGCTGAACACGTCCCGGGAGCAGGCTTAACGGGACAGCAGGGCAACCGACTCCTCCGAGTCCAGGAAGCCGGCCAGCACCTGCAGCGCGGCGGCAAATCCCTCCCCGGAAATGACGCTGCCATGCCCGTTCGAAATATCCAGGTCCGACTGGATGAAGATCTTCTTGTCCGACTTGCGTGTGACGTAGCCATAGAAGCGGTAGTCCAGCTCGTTGCTGACCGGGTCCAGGTGATCGAGCAGCAGTTTGCTGGCCCTGATCCCATGGATGGCCTTGATCAGCAGGCGATGCGCCAGGGGCAAGCGGTCGCGAGGATTCGCCGCCAGCGGCCGCGGCGTGTTTGCCTGCCGGCACAGGGCGTCGTAGCGGGACTGCAGCGTCTCTACGAATTTGCGCAAGTCGTAGACGTTGATCGCGAAGCCGTAGGAGTTGTAACTGATCCGGCTCTTGTAGATGGACTTCAGCCAGAGAACCAGTTGACCATTTTTTTTATAGAGGTCGAGGGAAATGGCCTCGTTGAAGAAGCGCCTTTCCTGCTCGTAGACCACGCCCCACTCCCGGACCGGCTCGCCCAGAAAGACATCGGTCATTTTCTGTTTCGTACTCTGGTACAGCTTTTTGAGAAACGCCACCATAACATCCCGGTTAACGGCCGCCCCGCTCCACGATTTAACTGTATCCGGCCAATAGTATGGCAAGAAGTGGGGCTACTAAATCATCTTCCGTCATTCCGGCGTAAGCCGGAATCCAGATTGCCGGTTGGGCAACAGCTGCCGGTTTCCGGATCTCCACCATGCCCGGCCGGAATGACGTTCTATCAGGGTCATTGCTCTCCACCATGCAAACCCGGCTTGCCTGGCCACCGCTCATTGTTGCAGGGCCTTGAATTAACACGCTTGCACAGCTGCCGGTTCCGGCGGGTAAAAATTTGCGTAAAATACGCCGTCCAGCTCCGAATCAGCTCCCCAGGGGACCATATAACAGCCATGCCAGATTCAATACTCGCCCTTATGGAACCTTACCACCTCAATGAGCAGCACCTGTGGCTGGCGCTGGAAGTACTGGCTGTTCTCACGGTGCTGTTGCTCCTGTTCCGAAAACCCCTGCAGCACTGGCGCCAGGAGCGCCAGATACGGCGGGCCCTGAAGCGTCTCGGCGCCAGGGGCCTGCAAAATATCCGCCTGCCCGACGGCCTGGGCAGCGAGGTCATGATTGACAACCTGCTGCTGGCGACCGACGCAATCCTGGTTGTCGACGTGAAGCGTTTTGACGGACTGATTTTCGGCGGCAGCAAGACCGACATCTGGACGCAGGTGATCAACAAACACAGCTACCGGTTTCCCAACCCCGATCAACAGCTCCAGCTACAGGTCGCTGCAGTCAGGACCATCGTGCCCCGAGTGCCGGTCAGAGGCCTGCACCTGTTTACCCATAAGTCAAAGTTCCCCAAGGGCAAGCCACCCGGCGTGCTGCAGCTGGCGGATATCCGCAAACAACCCCGCCGACCCAGGCTGAAGGACATCCCAGCTGAGCTGCGTTCGGCCTGGGAGGAACTCTGCACGTCACTGCCATGATTTTGTACAACGGGCAGCAGGCATAGCCCGGTGGGACAGCCCGGCACACACAGACGCAGACTGTTGCTGACAGCGGCACTGCTGCTATTCGTTCTGCTGTGGGCATACGAGACCGACAGGCTGTTCGAGCGTGACGCACCCGGCAGCCTTTCCTGTGCGGTATACAAGGAGAACATCAACAGCCTGTATCGATTGATACCAAACGCTACGGCACCGGAAACACGCTGCCAGCGGACACCGCCCCGCTGCGGTCCAACCGGACTGCTCTTTAATCCGGCCGGTATGCAAACCTATTACTACAGGTCGCAGTGTTACCATGACCTGGCGGTCTCGACACTGGACGCGGCATTCTGCGCGGAGGTCAGCGAGCGCCGCTCCCTGTTGTTTGATGGTTCCTACTATTCAGTGCAGGCGTGCCTGGCGAAGATCCGGCAGCTTCACGCAGACCGTGCCGCACCCCGGGTCGACCCGGCCGCTGTTGCCAGAATCGATGATCTGACGGCGGCATTCGACCAGGACCAGCACCTCTCTGTCACGCTCACGTTTTCACCTGACCTACCGGTCTATGGCGCATACGCCATCGCAACGACGGCACACCTCCACACACACAGTACGGGGACCGCACAGGGCTCGCAGGTGACGCTGGCACTGAATGCCAACCACCCCGCCATCACGCGCGACCTGCGTTATGCGCGGCTGCTGCCCGTTGGCAACGAGGTGTTGCAGCTAACACCGGAACTCGGCAATCCCGCAGCGCTGACCTACCGGGTCGACACCGGGCAACTCGCCGAATACCTGCAGCGTGCTGGCGAGCGCGGCTTCAGGCTCAGCGTCAGGCTGCAGTTCCTGGAAAGCGCCGCCGGGGCGCTGGCCGACCCTGCCCTGCCAAGGGATGCCTACATCAGTGAAAAAGTCATGCGCATCACGACACAGGCAGCAGCCCCCCGGCAGCACGGTACCTGACTCAGCCGTCGCGGGCCGGATTCAGGTGCTGCAGGTCATCAAGG
>JAOTTU010000163.1 GCA_029864225.1 Gammaproteobacteria bacterium
CGCGATGTTACTCTCGATCCGGTCGCTTACATCCCAGCAGTAACCGATATAACCCTCGAAGGTCCCATCGGCCATAAAACGGGGGATTCCGGCATCAAATATCCAGCCATAACTCCCGTCATGGCGACGTAGCCGGTACTCCAGCGTGAAGTTCTTGCGCGCATCAAAGGCAGATCTATAGGTATCAAGACAATATTGCAGGTCATCGGGGTGTACACCTTCGGCCCAACCATCACCCAGTTCCTGGTCCATGCTCCGTCCGGTAAAGGACAGCCAGCCCGCGTTAAACCAGGTGCAACGTTTTGAAGTGTCGGACTGCCAGATCAGCGCCGGTGACCCGTCGGCCATACGGCGGAATCTCTGTTCACTTTCACGCAGGGCGAGTTCGGCCTTTTTGTACTTGGTGATATCAGTGATAAATCCCTCGAGCGCAGCCAGTTCGCCATCGGCCGCGTAGATGGGTTGTCCCTGCTCCCACACCCACTTGGTCTCTCCAGCCGCGCTAATTAACCGGTAGATGTGCTGGAAACGGCGCTGCTCGCGGATGGCGGCCTCGACCTCGCTGGTGAGCGCATCCAGATCATCGGGGTGGACCAACGCCTGAAAGGATATCGCCTGGCTGACAAAATCGCTGCCGCTGTACCCGGTGAGTTCGAGGCAGCCTTCGCTGGCAAATTCCAGGGTCCAGTCTTCATCGTGCCGGCAGCGGTAAACCAGGCCCGGGAGATTATCCAGCAGGGTCTCCAGAATTCGCTGCGGCTTGTACAGACCCGCATCCGGCCCACTTTCGGTAATTCCAAGCACCCTGTCCATCCTGCCGTAAGGCGATAAGTTGATTGTCTACTTCGAATGATAACGGACCCAGGCCGGGATGATTGGCGCTTTGCTGGAAACAAGCCTGAACCCTTATGTAACAGACTATTCCATAGGCATTATTGCGATTCTATAAGGGAAAACCGAAAGGCGGGAAGCTGTCACCGGGACACTAAAACGCCCCGGTAGTGCGCGGTCAAGCTGGTGGCACTGCCCCACCACACACAGGGCTGTCAGGTTTCCCTGATCCCTGTTACCTGTCCCGTTTTATCCGGGGCGTCCAAGGATGCTCCAAAGACTGGCGCCTCAGAGGACGCCGTTCAGCCTTTTCACCCTTGTAGATTAATTATAGTACCTGTCAGCGGTACTGCCAGTCCGGTCCGGACAGGCCACCCGCACGGCAAAATGGGCGCTTCGGCAGCGAGCCTGAGACGACCAGATCAGGAAGCCCCGGCGCCAACCACCGTCAGGAAGGACTCCGAGAGTTCACCGCGCCCCGCCTTGACGAGGATCTGTTCCGCTGTCTGGACAATATCTGACAGCGGCCCGGTGAAAATCACCATCCCCAGCTGCAGGGTCGCAGGTACATTGGCGATGGTGTTCTGGAGATTCGGCTTCGGCGGCGGAAGGAACACCATCCTGATTTCTTCCACTTCTGACGAAATGGACTCGCAGCCACCGCCGGGGGCGACATACTCAAACAATTCCTCGGGGCTATGCAGCGGCACGCTCTCCTCATTGAACTCGTAGTCCCCGGACTTGGCCCTGAATTCCACAGCAAGAATCGGTTTCATGGACTGATCACCTCTTATCTGGCCTGCCCTTGCGGATTCACTTGGACATCATAATGTAATGCACCGGATTCAGCCAGAACAGGTAACCAGCGGCCGCTGACTGTCCGCTACTGTCATGCTTGACCAGCAGATCTTAATCTGGAAAAGGTATTGGGTGTCTATCCCGGGGGGCTGCCAGCGTCTGCCTGAAACCAGGATCGTTTATACTTAAGAAAAGTCTGATCAATCCGTCATTCCGGGCGAAGCGAAGCGGAGACCCGGAATCCAGCAGCTGGTCATCAGGCAGTGACTGGATTCCGGCCTTCGCCGAAATGACGCAAGATGAATTAATCAGGCCTTCCTTAAATATGAACAAACAGACTGGCTTGTGCGGGGGTGCGCTATGCATGCCAACGATAAACCTGCTGAAAACGAGATGGTCGCCTGCGAGATTTGCCTCAAGGAGATCCCCGTCTCCGAGGCCAAAAGCGAGGAAGCCTCGGACTATGTGCTCTATTTCTGCGGCATTGAGTGTTATCAACAGTGGAAGCAGCAAGCGGAGGATGAGGCCCAGTGAGATAAGCTGAATTCATCCTATATCGCCTTAATTATATGATATTTATTATTTAGTTATTACACTATTCTGGACTTAATATTAGGTAGGGTGCCGTGACTTCTCCTGCAGCAGGCGTTCGACCCGCAGCAGGTCGGCCTCGGTATCAACCCCCGGTCCCGGTGCCGCCGTCGCGATATCCACGTGAATCTTCAGGCCGTGCCACAGGGCACGCAGC
This sequence comes from Gammaproteobacteria bacterium, assembly GCA_029864225.1. GTDB lineage: Bacteria > Pseudomonadota > Gammaproteobacteria > UBA9214 > UBA9214 > CAMYJZ01. Next base: position 2,378 of record JAOTTU010000163.1, read on the forward strand.
TGTTCCAGTTTTTCACAGACTTCCAGTGGGGACAGTTCGAGTTGCTTGAAGCGCTGCAGGAAACCCGCGCGGTAGGCGTACATACCGATATGATGCAGGGCATCCCCACCCTCGCGGTCCTTGTGTTGAACGGCCTCTGAATCACGCTGCCAGGGTATCGGGGCACGGCTGAAATACAGGGCATAGCCGGCACGGTCGCGCACGACCTTGACAACATTCGGGTCTGTCATCTGCCCGCTGTCTGTGATCCGGCTGGCCAGGGTAGCAATGGCGGCGTTCTCATGAGCAGCGAGGTTGTCGGCCACCTGCCTGATCAGCACAGGCGGCATCATGGGCTCGTCGCCTTGCAGATTGACCACAATCTCGTCTTGCTGCCAGCCCAGCCGCTCCACCACCTCGGACAGTCGCTCGGTCCCCGAGGTGTGCTCTGCCGATGTCATGCACACGTGCGCACCGAACGCCGCGGCCGCAGTCTCGATACGCGGATCATCGGTCGCGACGACAATCTCTTCCGCGCCACTGTGTCGTGCACAGTCATGGACGTGTTGCAGCATGGGGCTGCCCGCCAGCTCGCGCAACGGTTTTCCGGGCAGGCGCGTAGAGGCATAGCGTGCCGGTATCACCACCTTGAAACCCGTGCTCATATCATTCGCCTGGCGATCATGGAACAGCCCACGCCACGGAATCAGACCTCCTCTTCCACGGCCAGTACGCGGGCCTCCTCTTCGAGCATGACCGGAATGTCATCCCTGATCGGATAGGCCAGCCGGTCGGCCTTGCAGATGAGTTCACCGGCTTCCTTGTGGTAGACCAGCGGTCCCTTGCAGACCGGACAGGCAAGGATATCGAGTAGTTTCTTGTCCATAGTGCAACTCCATTAGGGGTGTTTGTCACGGTCCAGCAGCTCAAGCAGCCGGGTGCCGAATTCCGGCCTCATCTCGATTGTAACAGGGACATACCAGGCGTTAGCCAGGGGAAAATGCCGGCACTTGATTGCATCCTTGGCCGTCATGAAAACCGGGCGATCATCACCAAAATCGAGGTCCTTTTCCACGAAGGCATGGTGGTCGGGAAAGGCATGCTCCTCGACCTGCAGGCCGGCCTGCCTGAGGACGGCGAAGAAACGTTCCGGATACCCGATGGCAGCGACAGCGTGAACGGACTGGCCCCGGAAACTCGCCAGTTCCCGTAGCCCTGCAGCGTCCTTGAGGTCACGCGCGCCGGCAGCCTGCATTTTCATTGGGTACTCGCCCTTGTTGCCCAGGCCATTGACGACCACGAAGTCGACCTCTGCCAGCCGTTTAGCGGGTTCGCGCAGGGGCCCGGCCGGGTGACAGAACCCGTTGCCAAGGCGCCTGACACCGTCAATCACGGCGATCTCTATATCCCGGTGCAGGGCATAATGCTGCAGGCCATCGTCACTCAGGATCAGGTCGCAGTGGTTGTGCTCGATCAGGGCCTGTGCCGCCAGCGGCCGGCGCGGGGCAACCGCCACCGGACACTGGCACAGACCCGCCAGCAACACCGCCTCGTCACCCACCATCGCCGGATCGCTGTCGGGGCGCACCTGCTGGGGCCAGCGCCTGGCCTTGCCCTTGTAACCGCGTGCAACAATCCCGGGGCTGTATCCAGCCTCCTTCAGGAAACCAGCCAACCAGGCAACCAAGGGGGTCTTGCCGGTTCCGCCCACGGTGATATTCCCCACCACCACGACCGGCACCGGCAACCTGTGCCGCCTTAGCAGGCCGCTACGATAGGCCAGCCGGCGCAGCCAGACGGCGAGCCGGTAGATCAGCGAGACCGGGGTCAGCAGGATCAGCCACGGGTTGCGGGTATACCAGTAGTACTCCAGGCGTCTCATGTCTCCCGCTGTCCGCTCGAGTGC
>JAOTTU010000164.1 GCA_029864225.1 Gammaproteobacteria bacterium
CGCTGGCCAGCCCCAACAGTCCGATCGCCAGGATCAGGATGGCGACCAGGACCTCGATCAGGCCGAAGCCGCGGCAGGCAGGTGGGCTGTGTGTTATTGCAGGCATGGCTTGCGATTTACCCGGGATCACGAACAGGCACTGTGGGTGACCGAGGGCTGACCGGTAACGCTCACGCTGATATCCCGGGCCAGGTTGCCCTTGCAACCGGGTATCCTGAGCTGGAACGTTGCACTGCTGTTGACCAGGCCAATGCCGTCATAGCGCAGCGAGGTCTGCGCACTGCTGATAGTGGAGCCGCCCTGCAGTCCGCCCCAGACTCGCAGCACCTCGTCGGTCCCGTTAACGGTGCTGTCGGCATTGGCATCGGTGAACACGATCCAGCCGTTGTGCCAGTTCCCGGTACAGGTGCTGCCGTCGCTGCTGCTGCAGATGGTCACGGTGGCACGCCGCTTGAGGGCCTCGTCACGGCTGGCATTGAGTGCCGTCAACAGGTCATTGGCCTGCGCCGTGATGCGGTTGTTCTGCATGAAGGTATTGAAGGCTGGGACCGCCATGGTGACCAGGACCACGGCCACTGCCAGGGTGACCATTAACTCGATCACCGTGAATCCGGATTCTTTATTCATATGTTTTCCGACCCGCATAATAATTTCCCGACATTTCCCCTGAGCGCCCATTCCCGGTCCGTTGCCGGCTCGAGCTTTTTTCGTGGGGTATCGATGGATTTAACGACAGGATGGGGGATTTCTTTATAGGACGAGGACCTGCAGATGGCCCCGGGGACTGGCGAAGCAGAGATGATAGGCCTGGGACATAACCCGACAGCCCGCAGAATACCTATATCTAATTGATATTATTGTACTTATAATTAATACAGTGGGCCCTAAATGCACCGCGCACTGCTTGCCGGTACAGGCAATCAGACCCTCATGTGGAAGCGCCCGGCAGAGCCGGGCGCGGGGGCTACAGCTAAAGGAGGTCGCTAACGTTCAGAGATTGGCACGTAAGCCCGGGGGTCGTGCCCGGTATAGATCTGGGTTGGCCGGAAGATCCGGTTTTGCGAGACCTGTTCACGCCAATGCGCCAGCCACCCCGCGGTGCGGGCAATGGCAAAGATGGAAGTAAACTGGTCCGGCGGTATGCCCATCTCGCGGTAGAGGATTCCCGAGTAGAAATCGACGTTGGGATAGACCCCCTTCGGTGCCAGGATGGCTTCGCAGGCCTCTTCCAGCGCCAGCGCCGTCTCGAACAGGGGGCTGACACTGCCGCGGGATTCAGCCAGCTCGAGCATCAGTTTCTGTAACAGGGTCGCTCGCGGATCCTTTACCTTGTATTCACGGTGGCCCATGCCCCAGATGACCTCCTTGGCCGCCAGTTTCCTGTCCAGCCAGGCCGGCACCGCTTCGGGGCTGCCGATCTCCTCGAGCATCTGGATCACCCGCTCGTTGGCGCCGCCGTGCAGCGCGCCGGCCAGCGTACCGATGGCTGCCGCAATGACATAGGACGGCATCGCCAGGGTGGAACCCGTCACCATGGCCGAAAACGTGGAGGCATTGATGGTGTGCTCGGCATGCAGTATCAGACAGACATCCATGATGCGCGCGATCAGCGGGTCGGGTTCTACCCCGTTCTGGAACATGTAGAGAAAATTGGCCGCATAACTCAGGTCACTTCTTGGCGGCGTGGGATCATTGCCGATACGCATCTGCTGCCACATAGCCACCAGGCTCGCCATGCGCGCCAGGATGCGGATCGACTGGCCGTGCACGTAGCGTTCGCTTTCATCGCCCGGACTGCGTATCTGGACCGGCACATCACTGGGGTAAAACATGCCCAGACTGGATACCGAAGTCTGCAGCATCTCCATGGGATGCCCGGCCACCGGCAGTGACTTCATGATATCGCGAATGTTGTATTTGACCCGCCGGTGCACGCGCAGTTGGGCATCGAACTCGGCCAGCTGGGTGGCCGTGGGCAATTCACCGTCGACCAGCAGGTAGGCGGTTTCCTCAAAGGTGCTGTTCTCGGCCAGTTCAACGATCGGGTAGCCGCGATAGGTCAAGATGCCCTGCTGGCCATCCAGGTAGGAGATCTTGGACTTCTTGGCAGGAACACCCTCGAGCCCGGGGTGAAATTCACTCATCACAGATCCTCGGGTTATGAAAGAAATAGTTGCTGAAACCAGCCTTCATGGCACCATCAGCCAGAGCACGCAGCTGCCTGTCGCCGCGCCACGCCGACGGGTTGCAGTTACGACCGGGCAGGGGTGCAGGCCGGGAACCTCCTAGGATAACAAAAAGCCGTGGAGATAAGGCACCGGTAACCATCTGAATCGCTCCCGTGCCTCCCTCGGCAATTGTTCCTGCTTCGCTCTACCGCGGGAGGCTGGACGACATACACTGAAGTATGAGTGTCGCGAGAGGGCAGGAAGCCCGAAGCGACCGCCGGCAGCAACCGTCCCTGCAGGCCATAACAAGGGGGCGCAGCCGCCCCCTGTGCAGCTGGAATCGGGTTGACCGGTCAGATGGAGAAGGAGGAACCGCAGCCGCAGGTGGTGGTGGCATTCGGGTTGCGGACCACGAACTGCGCCCCCTCAAGCCCTTCCGTGTAATCCACCTCGGAACCCATAAGGTATTGATAACTCATGGGATCAATCACCAGACTGACATCCCCGTTCTCGATGGTGATGTCACCTTCCATGACCTTCTCGTCAAAGCTGAAGCCGTACTGGAAACCTGAACACCCGCCGCCGGACACATAGATCCTCAGCTTGAGGTTAGGATTATTTTCCTCTTTAATCAGTTGCTTGACCTTGTTCGCCGCAGCATCGCTGAAGGTCATCGTGGGGGCAACCGAGGTGGCTATTTCAATCATGGGTACTGCCTCTTGCGCATTAATGCTTACCGAATGTAAAAATTATGTCATTTCCCGACTATTTTGGTCAAGTATTAGTCAGGGCCGTTAGTGGTCCCGAACTGGTCGCGCTCGAAGCTGACCACGGAGGTGTCTGACTCCGACTCGTGCACCAGGCTACCGTTGACCTCGGCGCCCATCGCCATCTCGATCAGGTTGTAGTGCACATCGCCGTTGACCCGGGCCTTGGCGGCCAGTTCGATGCGCTCGCCCGAATGCACATTTCCGGTCACCGTGCCGTTCAGGATCACGTTCGGTACCTGCACATTGCCTTCGATATTGCCGTGCTCGCTGACGGTCAGCACCGAACCACTGTCACCTTCGGCAATCACATTGCCACTGATCCTGCCATCGATATGCAGCCCCCCGTCAAAGTGAAGATCCCCCTCGATCCGGGTTTGCTGTCCGATGATGGTATCAATCTTGGCGCTTGCCATTTTGCCCTTCTTGCCTTTTCCCAACATAACTTATCTCCCGTCTTTTGTTTCCGTGTCCGGCCAGTCGAATTCCTGCAACAGGGGTTCGGGTGCGTCCTTGCCGGTCGTACTGATAGACAGCGTCACCTCCTCTGCCTGGAAATCGCCCGGCAAGGAAATGACCCCTGTCAGGCGCTGGAAGTAGCGAAAGCGGAAATCGAGGTACTCGGTCCCTGTTTCCGTGACTGCCGCCAGATCCAGTTCTTCAGACTCCCCCTCACGCTTCCCGCTGATCTTCCAGCCTACACGGCCACTGACATGACGATCATTTTTTTTCAGCTGTGTCAGCACGAGATCATAGTCAAACTCACCCGGCTGTGTCCCTGCACTCAGCGTGAAACGGTGGATACGTAATCCGGGCTTGCCATCCCCGGGAGCAACGATCCCGCGGTAGAACTCGATCTCGTCACGCGCGGCATGCAATTCCTCCTGCAGTGCACCCAGTTCATTCTGCACCTCTTCCGCCGCCTGGCGGTCTATCTGACTGGACCGGTCCAGGATGGCGCCCTGCTCGCGCAAGGCGCTGTTGGCCTCGACGATCCGCTCATTCTGCTGTACCAGCAGGGCATACTCATCGCGCAGGGATTCGAGCTCGACCGCGCCCTTCAGTTTCCCGAAATCATACAACCACCAGGCCAGCAGGCAGATCAGTCCGCCGGCCAATATGATAACAAACTGCTTTAGGTAGCTAAGCTGCATGACTGGCCGGGATCAGGCTGACTGCGAGAAAGTATGGCACAGCCATCCCGGGTGCATACGGAAACAGCTCACAAAACAGACCGTCCCGGGATGGCTCATGGCAACAGGGCAATGCCGGCCAGCCCTGCCCTTTCATCCAGCCCGAACATGACATTCATGTTTTGCACT
>JAOTTU010000165.1 GCA_029864225.1 Gammaproteobacteria bacterium
AAAATATATAACTAATTGAATTTTCTGTTTTAATATGCCTTATAATCGGGCGTATACATCGACGTACAAAACTTGTACATTTAATCCAAAAGGTGTATAAAGTGCTTAGTGACTGAAAGGAGGTGGACCCGATGTCTCTATTAAGACTTTTGACCCTTGCTGCCGTGCAACTGGCCTGGATTATCCCGGCCAGTGCCTTTGCCGGCGCCTGTCCCGAATCACTCGACCATCACAAGCGCCCGCTGACAGGGCAGGAGCCGGTCCACCTGTGCGATGTGATGCACGATAAGGTGGTGCTGGTCGTCAACACGGCCAGCAAATGCGCCTACACGCCGCAGTACGATGGGCTTGAAAAGCTTTATCAACGCTACCGCGAGCGCGGCCTGCTGGTGGTCGGTTTTCCCTCCAACGATTTCGCCGGGCAGGAACCGGGTAGTGAAAAGCAGATTCAGGATTTTTGCCGCCTGACCTACGGGGTGCAGTTTCCCATGTTCGAGAAGGTCCACGTCAAGGGTGATTCAATCGATCCCTTCTACGACTACCTGGCGCGCCAGACAGGCGAATCGCCGCGCTGGAACTTTCACAAGTACCTGCTGGATCGCGACGGACGGGTTGTCGCCAGTTTTCCCAGCCAGGTGAAACCCGATGACCGGCGCCTGGTCGGCATGATCGAGGATCTGCTGTGAATTACCCGGTCATCGATGCACCCGTGACAGTGCGGACTCCGGCATCTTCGGCCGCGACGGCATGCCGGCGCAACGCGGCCTGGCTGGGTTATGCCGGGCTGATTCCCTTCGTTGCGCTGTCGGTGGGTGGCCTGTTGTTTGCGGGAGACATCCAGCAGCAGGCGCACGAGGCACTGATTGCCTATGCCGCGGTCATTATCAGTTTCCTGGGCGCACGGCACTGGTATGCGGCCATCTACAACACCGGCGGCAGCGCGACCCTGGCAAGCATGTCGTTTGCAGTGACCCCGGCCCTGATGGGGTGGGTTGCGATCCAGTTGTCGCCGTCCTACGGCATGGCGCTGGTTATTGCAGGGCTGCTGATGACCTGTGTCGCCGACAGTCGCCTGAAGGGCCTGCATGCCTGGTACCGGGTGCTTCGTCAGCGGCTGACACTAATAGCAACGGTAAGCATGACCGTTGCGGTATTTTCACAACTCTGAGGTGTGCCATGTCTAAAACAGAATCGAAAACGGAAGTCCCGGGCAATATCAGGATCGGCGTGAGTTCCTGCCTGCTTGGAAAGAAGGTGCGCTTTGATGGTGGGCACAAGCGCAGCCGCTTCGTGACCGACGCCCTCTCCGACTATTTCGAACTGGTACCCTACTGCCCGGAAGTCGCCATCGGCATGGGCATACCGCGTCAACCGATACGGCTTGTGGGCGACCGGGACAACCCGCAGGCTGTCGGGGTGAAGAATCCTGAACTGAATGTCACCCAGCCGCTCAGGGACTATGCGCACAAGGTTGCCGGGACGATTGACGGACTCTGCGGCTTTATTTTCAAGAAGGATTCGCCCAGCTGCGGCATGACACGTGTCAAGGTCTACAACAGCAAGGGTATGCCGGAGCGTGCCGGTACGGGCCTGTTTGCCCGCGAGATCATGCAGGCCGATCCCTTGCTGCCGGTCGAGGAGGAGGGCCGCCTTAACGATGCGGGTCTGTGTGACAGTTTCATCACCCGTGTGTACGTGTACGCACGCTGGAAGGCCCTGCTGAAATCAGGCGTGAGCCTCTCGGGCCTGATGGAATTTCATGCCAGCCACAAATTCCTGGTCATGGCGTACAGCAATGTCGTCTACAGTCAGCTCGGAAGGATGCTGTCCGGACCCGGCAGCGAAAATCTGCATGAAACGGCGGCCAGCTATATCGGTCTGTTGATGGAGGCGCTGAAACGGCCCGCCACGCGCAAGCAGCACACCAATGTCCTGCAGCACCTGCTGGGTTATCTGAAAAAGGACCTGGAATCGGCCTATCGCGCCGACCTGGCCGGCACCATCGATGCCTACCGTCGTGGTGATTATCCCCTGGTCGTACCGGTCAGGCTGCTGCAGCATTACTTCAGTATCCATTTGCATCCCTATATCAGCCGCCAGGTCTATCTGGATCCTTACCCGGAATCGCTGCAGCTGAGAAACGTCTTGTGAAATGACTGTTGATGGACGCTGGAACGGCGTGCGCTTCGTTTCGAACTGGCCGACGGATAACGGACAAAGGCGGCAATCAGGAAGGCCGCCGTTTGATCTGTTCCCAGGCGGCCAGTGCCTGTTTGCGGCTTGCCTGCAGGTCGACCAGGGGTTCGGGGTAGTCGGTCCCCAGCCTGATGCCGGCATCGGCAAGCACGGCCGGGTCGGCTGACCAGGGCTGGTGGAGGTATTTGTTGTCGAGTCGTTCGAGTTCAGGGACCCAGCTGCGGACATAGACCCCCGCCTTGTCAAACTTTTCTCCCTGCAGGACCGGGTTGAAGATGCGGAAGTAGGGTGCCGCATCCGCGCCGCTGCCCGCGGTCCATTGCCACCCCATGGTGTTGTTGGCCAGGTCGGCATCCACCAGGGTGTCCCAGAACCAGCGGGCACCCTCCTGCCAGGGAATGAGCAGGTTCTTGGTCAGGAACGATGCCACAATCATGCGCACACGGTTGTGCATGTAACCGGTCTGCCATAACTCGCGCATGCCGGCATCGACAATCGGTATCCCGGTTTGTCCCCGCTGCCAGCGGGCGAGTGCTTTCGCGTAGTCCGTGCGCCAGGGGAAATTTTCAAAACGTTTGTCGAGCGGATGCAGCGCGCTGGCCGGGAAGTGATAGAGCAGGTGATGACTGAACTCGCGCCAGCCGAGTTGTCTCAGCCAGGCTTCGCTGGCGGCAACCGTCCCGGTTTCGGTCTGGGTGGAGGCCCACTGCATGAGGTAGTGCCATACCCGGACCGGACTGATTTCGCCAAAGTGCAGGTGGGCGGACAGGCGGGAAGTGCCCGACAGGGCGGGCCGGTCGCGTGCGGCCGGGTAGTCGATCAGCCGGTACTCGCAGAAGTCCTGCAGTGCCTCCCAGGCGCCGTCTTCGCCGGGCTGCCAGTGATTGTAGAATGCCTCGTCCCAGGGCATGGCGGGCAACAGGCCCAGCGATGCGAGGGATTCTTCGGCCGGCTCCGGGGTATTCGGCGGCGCCGGGAGCCGTTGCGGCCTGTCTGCCGGTTCGCGGGCGGGTCCCGTCCCCTGCAGGGTTTTCCAGAAGGGGGTGAACACACGGTAAGGGGTGCCGTCCTTTTTGGCGATCTTCCCGGGTTCACGCAGCAGTGAACCGGCGTGACCATTCATCTTCACGCCGTGACGGGCAAGCGCCTGCTCCAGCGCCGTGTCGCGACTGAGATGGGCCGGCTCGTAACGGCGATTGAAGTAGATCGCCGTTGCACCGCTGGCCTCGATCAGGCGTAACAGCTGTTGCTGGCTGTCGCCGCCGACGACAATCAGGCAGCTGCCACACTGCCGGAGCGCCTTTTCCAGCGCCGCCAGGCTGTGATGCAGCCACCAGGCGCTGGCAGCACCCAGCGGCCAGTCCGGGTCGGGTTCTTCATGGATGTAGACCGGCAGGGGTGTGTACCCGTCCGCCAGCAAGGCCTGCAGTGCAGGATTGTCATCGAGGCGGAGATCCCTGCGCAGCCAGAGGATTGCAATACGCATCTGCCGTCAGCGTACCCGGCCTGTCCTGACATGTCCGCTTAACAGCCGCAGCCCGGTCCCGATGGATTCACTCAGACAAATCGCGCCGGCCGCCTCGATTTTTTCCTGATGGCGGGTGGCGATCCGGCCACCGACAAACACCGGCACCGTCGTCTGGCCAACCAGGGCGGGCAGGTCCTTGTCCAGGACGCCGCGCGCGGGCCGGGCTGAGCCCGACAGGACGACCCCGTCGCAGGTTTTACGCTGCAGCACAGCGGGCAGCTGGTCGAGCGGCATATTGGCTCCCAGTACCAGTACCCGATAACCGTAATTCACCGCGGCAAGGGCGAACAGCAGCAGGCCTACCTCATGATGTTCGCCCGGCAGGCAGGCGAGCAGCAGCAGGGGGCCGTTACTGCGCTGGTTCATATGGTGGATGCGGGTACCCAGCTTGTTGCGCAGGTAGACACTGAAAAAATGTTCCTCGGCAATACCGGTCTCGCGTTCTTTCCAGCGCTCGCCCAAGGTACGCAGCAGGGGTGAGATCAGTCGCTGGACGATGACA
>JAOTTU010000166.1 GCA_029864225.1 Gammaproteobacteria bacterium
CGATCAGCCGGCTGATGACCACGTTCAGCAGGAAGGCCGCCACCCCGAGGAAGATCACCGGGAAGACCAGCGCCATGATCTCCAGGCCGTGGAGTTCCTCGGTCAGGAAGCGATGGGAGATCTGGTCCTTGCGCTTATAGGCCCCGTGGCTGCCGTAGCGCTCCAGCAGCAGGTCGAGCCGCTGGATGACCTCTTGCGGGTTAACGCCGTGTGCGAGCGTAAGGGCGACGTCGTTGAAGGCGCCTTCCATGTCATAGGCGGCCGCCAGCGGTGTACGTCCCATCCACAGCACCCCGTAGCGCTGGTCGTCGGGGAACACCGCGCCGGCCGCCACCGCGTAGATGTACTCGGGAGACAGGGCAATGCCTGTGATGGTGAGCGACTTGCGCCGGCCGTTGATGGTCGCGGTGAGCCGGTCGCCGGGTTCCAGCGCGTGGGCGTCGGCAAAGGACTCGTTGATCACCACCTCGTCGTTGCGCCCGGCCTCGGGCAGGCGGCCGCGGCGCAGGTGCAGGCCGTTGAGCAGGGGCGGGTGGGTGTCCGGGATCGATACCAGGGTGCCCGTGACCGGATCGCCGAAGCCGGCCACGGCCAGGCGTACTGCTGCCACCACGCGGGTGTGCACCTGGTCGACGCCGGGGATGTCGCGGATACGCTCGATCAGGCTGTCCGGGGTCCGTTTCATGGAGGCGAACACCTCGGCGAAGTGTTGCTCCCGGTAGTAGCTGTCACGGGTCAGCACCAGCGAGTCATAGGTGGACAGTGACATCACGAAGGTGCCGATGCCGCCGACCTGGACCAGGGCAATGGCCAGCACCATGCCGCGCATCGCCCAGAGATCACGCCAGAGTTTTTTGTTCAGGGCCCGCATGGTCCGCTACCAGCTCAGTTCACTGGCCGGCCGGCGCTCGGCATTGTGCTCGACGGCGCCGATGTGCCCGTCGGTGATGTGCACCACCCGGTCGGCCATGGCGGCGATGCCGGCATTGTGGGTGATCAGTACGGTGGTGGTGCCCAGCTCGCGGTTGGCGCGCTCCAGGGCCTCCAGCACCACCACGCCGGTCTGCGAGTCCAGCGCCCCGGTGGGCTCGTCGCACAGCAGTACCGCGGGGTTCTTGGCGATGGCGCGGGCGATGGCGACGCGCTGCTGTTCGCCGCCGGACATCTGGGCGGGGAAGTGGTCCATGCGCTCCTGCAGGTGCACCAGGGCCAGCGCCTCCTCGGGCGTCATGGGCTGCTGGACGATCTCGGTGACGGCGGCGACATTCTCGCGCGCGGTCAGGCTGGGGATCAGGTTGTAGAACTGGAACACGAAACCGACATGGTCGCGGCGGTACTCGGTGAGCTCGGCCTCGCTGGCGTGGGTGAGGTTGTGATCGCGGTAGCGCACCTCGCCCTCGGTGGCGGTGTCCAGCCCGCCGAGGATATTGAGCAGGGTGGACTTGCCGCTGCCGGACGGGCCCAGCAGCACCACCAGCTCACCGCCGTACAGGTCCAGGTCCACCCCGCGCAGCGCATGCACGTCGACCTCGCCCATGTGGTAGACCTTGGTGAGGCCGTGCACGTGGAAGACCACGTCCGCTTCGCTGCGTGCTACTGCGGCTGGATCCTGCATCGCTTGTCTCCGGTCGCGGGAAGTAAATTCTATCCTGATCCGCCTGTTGCTACTGTGATTATACTGTTGTGCCGACCGGTGTAAGGGTGAGGATTTGGGGGCGCGGGTCAATGCACCGGAATCCGCGTTCGAACCGGGAGCATTACGGCGGCGCGTGAATCGCGGGTCCCCGTTTGGAGACGTGGCCTGGGTCAGTCAGACAGCTGCAGATCCGGGGCTGAAGGCCAGTGTGCGGCCTCGGGGTTGTCCTCTCAAGGCCTTGGAAAAGTAGAACGTCTCCTTTTTTATCACAGGATATAACAATCAGATAGAGCTAATACCTGCGACTGTTTCTGTGCAATAAGGCTGCGCAGTCGGCACACTGCAATGGGCATGCTGCCGGGAAATCGGTTGATGAACCGTGCCAAGTATGCGACATTTTTGTCAGTACTAAGAATCGGTCTATACTCAAGGCCATGACACAATTGTCATAAGCGATTCTACTTAATAAAAATATCTGCGCATGTCCAGGGGCACACCATGCCAAATGACAACAATATTCCGTCCGCCATCGAATTACAGTCACTGATCGACAGCCACACCAAGCCGTTTGTGGTGGTCGGCCGTGACTACCGGATCCTGGCCGTTAACCAGGCCTACGAACAGATCTATAACGCCACGAGCAACTCCGCCGTGGGCCAGCCCTGCTACAAGGTCAGTCACGGCAACAGTGCACCTTGCAGTGAGTCCGGCGAAGACTGTCCGCACGAACACCTGTTCAAGAAGGGCGAGCAGCACTCCTGTCTGCATGTGCACTATGACCCGGACCACCGTATGCACCAGGTGCGGGTCACGGCCTATCCCCTGGTCAGCAGTGACGGCGAACTCTACATGGGCGAGATGATCGAGGAGATCGCTGTACCCAATGATGTCCACAGTGGCGGCCAGCGTATGGTCGGCAAGTCACAGTCATTTACCGCCTGCATTCAGCAATTGAATCTGGTCGCGGCCGGGGACATCCCGGTCCTGTTGCAGGGCGAGACCGGAACGGGCAAGGAACTGGCGGCCAGCTATATCCACGCCAATTCAAGCCGCAGCGACCAGCCCTTCATCACCGTGGACTGCACGGCCCTGACGGAGAGCCTGTTCGAGGCCGAGGTCTTTGGCCATGCGCGCGGTGCCTTTACCGGCAGTGTGGGTGAACGGACCGGGCTGTTCGCGCAGGCCGATGGCGGCACCCTGTTGCTGGACGAGATCGGTGAACTGCCTCTGACGCAGCAGGCGAAACTGCTGCGGGTGCTGGAAACCGGGCAGTACCGCCGCGTCGGTGGCCGCGGCACCCGCAAGGCCGACGTGCGCCTGATCTGCGCAACCAACCAGCATCTCTGGGAGTTGGTCAAGGAAGGCAGGTTCCGTGAAGACCTCTATTACCGCATCGCTTGCCTGACGGTGCGCATGCCGTCACTGCGGGAGCGCACCGCGGATATCCCGATGCTCGCGGACAGTCTGCTGGCACCGATTAGCCAGTCGATGAATCGCAACCTGCACATGACCCCCAAGGCCCTGAAGCGACTCGAGGCCTACGACTACCCCGGCAATATCCGCGAATTGCGCAATATCCTGTTCGTCGCCGCCACCCACTGCAACAACGGCCATGTCAATACGGCAATGATCGACCAGGCGATGGGGCAGTTGAACCGCACGCGTGAGCAGCAACCGCAGGCCGTCACGGCAGGGGTGGCGCCTGGCGCAGTCGGGCAGGACCGGGGTGTGTCAGCAGGCAGCGCGAACGCTCCCGGCGAGGCCTCACTCAAGGGGCTGGAGGCCCGGCACATTACCGACCTGTTGGCCCGACACGATGGCAACCGCCGGGAGGTGGCAGCCGACCTCGGGGTCAGCGAGCGTACCCTCTACCGCAAGCTGAAGAAATATAATCTGTAACTGCCTGCGCAGCAGTGGATTCGCACTGAGATAACACACTGTCACGGGTTGTTGCTGCCACTTTTGTCATTTAAAAAGCTCTGATTAATTATCATCCCGTCATCCCGGCGAAGGCCGGGATCCAGTATCCGACTGAATTTTATGAACTGGATTCCGTCATACCGCTGCGCTCCGGCCGGAATGATGACACATCTGAGGTTCCTTAATATTGTCAGTGCCCATGCAATGCGGGCATGACACAGATGAATGTCCTGGTGTAGCTGCATTATCCAGGTGGCCATGTGATCATGGATAAAACTGAGTGCAGAGACCAATAGGCCTGTCTGTGGATCCAAGGAGCTTGTCCCGCCGGGTGACCTGCACTGAGTTTCCAGTGACCATGGGTATACAAATTCGCTCCCCCTTTCTTTAGAACTGCGAGTGTACTTTGCCGGCATAGGCACCCCTACGGGCGCGAACAGTCATAGATGGTGAACAGGCCCGGTCTGGGTTAAGGTTAATAAAGCGCTCCACTGCGGGGCTGATAACAAAAACAAGGCAGTCATAAAAAAATACAAAAACGAAAGGTGGTCATCGTGTCATTCAAAAACTTTATTTGTGGATTTATCTTCACGTCCCTATTCATGGTCCCGTTGCTCTCGGCGGCTGAACTCCAGACGCTGCGCATCGAGGCGGGCGCGGACA
>JAOTTU010000167.1 GCA_029864225.1 Gammaproteobacteria bacterium
GTCAACTTACGAGAATAGCCCTGGACAATCTTGCTGTTAACATCGGACTGTCCTTTAGTTGCCGCATTGCATTGATTATCAACAGCAGCATTACCGTTCTGGTATTGACACTCACTTCTTATAGGCACTTTCCGGTTTGAAGTGCATATCACAATATACTGACAGACGAGGTATCACGCTCCTGCGGGGTGGTAGGGAGAGCACGGTGACAATGACAGTCTGAGCAACCGGAGAAGCCGTCCTTGCCCCAGCGGCACGACTGGATTCTTGTGTGATTCGTGTTCTATAGGAAACCTTTACGCGCCTATGACCCCGACCAGCAACGATATAGGCATGATGCTTGAGTGTAATACTCCCCTTATTCAGCGATTTTCTCTGGCCGGCCGGGACCAAGCGCACCATCTGCGCGAGCTTTCAGGTAGGCGTACAGGTCGAGAACATGTGGCTGAATATTCGGATCATCTCCCCAGGCTGGCATGATCAGTTCGCCACTCTCCCGTCTCATGACCTGTTCCATGAATGCACTGCGCAGCGCTGTCTGATTGTCGCCGGCTATATCGTCGAATCCGATCACTAGCCGGTATCGTGTCAGGACCTTTGTGCTGAACTCGCGTGACGTCATGGACCCGACGGTGGCGACGAGGTTTGGTGCTACGCTAGTGCCGGTAGCGTCCACACCGTGACAGCCGTGACACGTTGAGTGAAATGCACGCCAGCCCAGAAAGGTGGATTCGTCGACCTTGCCATCCACGACCCGATAGGGTGCTGCGGGTTCATTTCCGTTACCCGCATCGTTGTTATCGGCCGTGGCCGGAAACACAGCAGCGGCCGACATTAGTATGAAGCAGACCTGCAACACTCGGTGTCGTATGTCGGGCCTCAAGAACAGGATACGTCTGTAAGAATTCATGAATGCTTCCTCTCCATTTCGCAAAAGCAGAAACGTGGATCGCTTCCTACGCCCCCGGTTCACGCAGTTTGAACACTGCTGTCACTTGCAAGGACAAGTAATCCATTGCCATATTTTCCAGACTCTCGTACACGTGTTCAACTACGCAGCTCGAATTATACTCTATATCTCTTCCAATCCACACCCGTCAGGCGAGCTTCAATGCCTCTACGCGTGCCGCGTAGAGCTTGAAATCGGGTGTTTCATTAAATACCTCTGATTGTCTGGATAGAGGAACACCGGCGGGCGAACAGATATATTTGATGACAGTAATATTATCCTCCTATCGAGGTTTGCATAGTTCGCAACCGTCGCAGCCTGGGTTGGCCAGAAGTGCCAACGGTGCATAAAGGTGTAACCTGACATTGTGGCTTATTTGCAGGGTTCCGGCGCTATCGCGCCTAACCCAAGCTGCAAGAAGCTTCTGTTCAGAATTCGTGCAAAGCTCAATAACTAACCCACACTAGGATTTCGCCTTTGCCATCGCAGGCCAGATCACCCGAATAGCGGCGCACACGTAACCGGTTACTGTCCAGCTGCGAAAAGCGGCTGTTCAGTTCAGAAAAGGAGTTCAGCAGCAAACGCAGAAAACCAAGTGTATGCTGGCCACAATCATTAAAAGTAGCTGGTATCGAAGCAGGGCGGTGCTCGAATAGCAACGTTCCTCGCCGCATACCGTAGCCGGGGGCGATTCCGACTTTACCTAGCACAGCGATGGTGCCAGCCACCATGCGGGCACCACAATAGTCACCTGCATCACCTTCGATCAGAATTTGTCCGCGACGCATGCGGTCACCGGTACGGTCGCCGGTGTTTCCTGTAATTAACAGAGTACCACCTCGCATACCCTGGTGTTCGCCGGGTAATGCGGCACCGGCAAAGTCACCACAGTTACCATCGACGTGGATCATCCCGTTCTGCATACCGCTGCCTGTCCAGTGGCCGCTATCACCGTGTGCCTCGATTGCCCCGCTATGCATCCCCAGGCCGAGATAATCGCCACTATTGCCGTGTATGCTGATATGGCCTGTTTCCATGCCGGCACCAATGGCATCAAGGAGGCTGCAACTGTTACGGATGATTAAATGGTGCGGGTCTCGTCCTGTGATGTCGAATAATTCACCTAGTAGCACTTGCCGGTTGCCATAATCAAGGCTCAACCTGGCAACGTCTTCCGGCCGCAAATCTGACAGGCGGTCCGGACGCACTGCCGCCATGTCTATACGATGCCGTGGTTTATCACGAAGGGTGAGTGTCAGTGCCGTCATGCCAGGATCTCGCGCAGGTGAAAATGGAATTGGCCGAGTTTGCCACCGTAGTTACAGGCAGATATCCGCTTAACTCCCTGTTGCGCGCCCACTGCACAAGCCGCCTCAATCCCGGCCCGCATGGCGATGCGCACATCGCTGTCGTTGACACCGTTGACGACGATTTCGAGCACGGATTCGATTTCCGGTGTCAGTTGCGTATCAGTTATGCCCTTCAAGGTCGGGCAATACACCTGGTGTGTGGAGGCGGGCAATTCCGAATACTTTGAACCGATCTTGGAACCCGAGCGGACCACGCCACCGGGAAAAGGCATGATGACATTCGGTACCTTGCGCATGGCATCAATGGCGGCTTCGCAGGCATTGAGTGCCTGGGCCTCCGAGGTCGCAAGGACCTGAAAATTACCACCCCCGACGGCGCTGGTATAGCCGGTGCTCTCCTCGCAGAGGAATTCACCGTCCATCACCGGGACGCGCCAGTAGCGTCGTTCACCGATCAATTTTGAAGTCTGGAAACCATCGCCAAAAAAGCGGATGTTGCGGCCGAGGTCAAGGGTTTTGTCGCCGCCCATTCCCGCAAATACAGCAGTGGTCGGGGCGGTTAGCAGGCACTGTCCCACACGGTTTGCCAGCTGTTTGCCGAGGACCTTGCTGGACATCCCGAACAGCAGTACCGAAATGCCGTCGCGACCGTCCGGGGTTTCTTCTGCGGGCAGCTCCGCTTCGATACCAGCCTCTACACCACAACCGATTATCGAAGTCGCGAAGCCTGTCATGGCTTCTGCTGCGTAGCGTGCCCAGCGGTGATTAATGGCAGTAATAAGCACCCGCGTTGCCTTCATGCCAAAGGCCTCGGCAAAGGTGTCATCAATGGTTACGCCGTTTATTATCATGCAGAACCTCGTGCCGCGCATTCGGTGGTCATGACCGGGCTGCCGATACCCTCGGCCATTTCGTCCTTGCTGATTGGAAAGTTCTCGATTTTCACACTGCAATAGCGGTTGAAATAGTCTTTGAGTGATTTTTCGATGCCGCGGTCGTATTCGGGGTGTGCCACATGGGTGGCGCCGCGGGTAACGGCGCAGATTTCGCCGTTACGTACCACCAGTTTTCCGTTTTTGAACACATAGGCGGGACGCTCGAACATGCGTTCCCGGTTGGAGTGATTGTTATAAATCGTGATATCTGCAAAGGCGCCTTCAGCCAGGTGACCACGATCCTTGAGGCCGAGAATCCGTGCAGGTCCTGCGCGTGTCATGATCGCCATCTCATACAGCGAATACTCACGCGTCAGGCCGGATAAACGCGATAAGGCAACAGCATCAGGGTGGATCTGTTGCAATAATTCCTCGCGGAAGCTGCGGTCCATCAGCAGGCGGATTAAGTGCGGGTAGCTGGTAAAAGGTGCACCGTTGGGATGATCGGTAGTGAGAAATACACGCCAGGGGTCGTCGACCATCAGAAAGATCTCAAGGCCGATTGCCCATTGCATGGCGTTGACGAAATTCTTGTCGCGGTAACGGAAGGGGACCACACCGCAGCCCGCGCCGCATTCAATGTCCATGCATACCCACTTGTTGGGATGCGCGTGGCGGTGATTCGCATGCTGACGCATGGTATCGCCTGACACGGTAACCGTCTGTCCGAACATGATCTGGCCGACGTCGGCACTGATATTGGGGTTGGAATTGATAGCCTCGGCAATCTCTGCGGCTGCCGAGGAAAACTTGCGGTCGCCCTCGGTGCCGTAGCTATGAAACTGGATATGGGTCAGGTGCAGCGGCAGACCGCCGGCAGCGTTCATGGTCTCCAGTGTTGTCTTGAAATTACCTGGAACACCAAGGTTGCTCGCATGTACATGCAACGGATGCGGTACACCCAGATCGTGCAGGGCTTGGGTCAGGCATTGCACGATCTGGCGCGGAGTGATGTTGTAATAGGGACTTTGTTCGTCGATGTCCAGTTTGCGAGCATTAAACTTGAATGCGC
>JAOTTU010000028.1 GCA_029864225.1 Gammaproteobacteria bacterium
ATACCTTTCAGCGACCGTGAGCGTGTCATGGCATTGCAGCGGGAATGGGCGCGATGATGGCGATGCAGCTTTCGGAGGCCGCGCAGGTGCTCAATGGCCGCTGTGTCTGCGACGACGTTTTCTTTCACGGCATCAGCACCGACAGCCGCCAGCTCCAGCAAGGCAATTTGTTTGTGGCGCTGCAGGGGCCGAACTTCGACGGTCACGACTACCTCGAGGCGGCGCGTGCGCAGGGCGCGGCCGCCGCGGCCGTCAGCCGCTTGCGGGAAACCTCGTTGCCGTTGCTTGAGGTTGATGATACCCGGCTGGCACTCGGTCGGCTGGCGGCCAACTGGCGTAGTCGTTTCACGCTGCCGGTCGTGGGGATCACCGGCAGCAACGGCAAGACCACGGTGCGTGCCATGACCGATGCGATCCTTTCCCGTACAGGTCGCACCCTGGCGACCCGGGGCAACCTCAACAACGATATCGGGCTGCCCCTGACCCTGGCGCGCCTGTCGGCGGATGACCGCTTCGCGGTGATCGAGATGGGTGCCAACAACCCGGGCGAGATCGATTACCTGGCGCGGATTGCCCGGCCCACGATTGCGGTGGTCACCAATGCGGGCCCGGCGCACCTCGAGGGGTTTGGCGACCTGGAAGGTGTGGCACGGGCCAAGGGCGAGGTGTTTGCCCGTCTGGTTGCAGGGGATACCGCGGTGATCAATGCCGATGACTGCTTTGCCCCGCTGTGGCGTGAGCTGGCGGGTGGCGCGCGGATCATCGATTTCGGGCTGGAACAGCCGGCGGCGGTACAGGCCGACTGGGATGGCGATGTCAGTGGCAGCCGGGTGGTGTTGAAGACCCCCAGGGGCGAGGTTGAATTACAGCTGCCGGTTCCTGGCCGGCATAACGTCATGAACGCGCTGGCGGCCACGGCCGCCGCACTGGCTGCCGGCGCCGATCTGGAAACGGTGCGCCAGGGACTGGAGTCACTCACACCGGTCGCCGGGCGCTTCAGCATCCACCGGCTGCCTGACGGAGTGACGCTGATCGATGACGCCTACAACGCCAACCCCGAGTCATTGTCGGTTGCGTTCGACGTGCTGGCCATGGCGCCGGGGGAGACCTGGCTGGTGCTGGGTGACATGGGTGAACTGGGGACGCAGGCGGCCGCATTGCATCGCGAGGCCGGTCGCCAGGCGCGCCGTGCAGGTATCGACCGGGTGTTCGGCCTGGGCGAGCTGGCGCAGCAAGCCGTAGCCGCCTTCGGTGACCAGGGCATGGCCTTCGACACGCTGGAGGCGCTGCTGGCAGCGCTGGACGGGTTGCGCCGTGCTGATCTGACCATCCTGGTGAAGGGCTCGCGGCGCATGCGCATGGAGCGGGTCGTCGAGGCCCTGGGAGCCAGTGTCCGGAACACATCCGGCCAGCCCGAGGTGCGACACTAGTCATGCTGGTCTACCTTGCGGAATACCTCAGCCAGTACCACAGCGGCTTCAATGTCTTCCAGTACCTGACCCTGCGCGCCATCTTCGGGGTTTTGACGGCCCTGTTGATTTCGTTTGTCGTCGGGCCGGGAATGATCCGCCGTCTCGGGCATTACCAGATCGGTCAGCCGGTGCGCAACGACGGGCCGGAATCGCACCTGGTCAAGGCCGGTACGCCGACCATGGGCGGTGCGCTGATTCTGGTTGCCGTGGCCATCGCTACCCTGCTGTGGGCGGATCTTTCCAACCGCTATATCTGGGTAGTGCTGCTGGTCACCCTGTTGTTCGGCGGCATCGGCTGGGTCGATGACTACCGCAAGCTGGTGCTGAAGAATTCCGACGGCCTGTCGGCCCGGATGAAGCTGTTCTGGCAGTCGCTGGTCGGACTCGGGGTGGCGCTGTTTCTCTACCTGACGGCAGTGACGCCGGCAGAAACCACCCTGATCGTGCCCTTCTTCAAGGAGGTTGCCATCAATCTCGGCTGGCTGTATGTCGCGCTGACCTATTTCGTGATCGTCGGGTCGAGCAATGCCGTGAATCTGACCGACGGCCTGGACGGTCTGGCGATACTGCCGACCGTGCTGATTGCCGGTGCGCTGGGAATCTTCGCCTACGCCACCGGCAATGTGAAGTTTGCCGTTTACCTGGGTATTCCCTATATCCGCGATGCCAGCGAGGTCGTGGTCTTTTGCGGGGCCCTGGTCGGTGCCGGGCTGGGGTTTCTCTGGTTCAACGCCTATCCGGCCATGGTCTTCATGGGTGATGTGGGCGCTCTGGCCCTGGGGGCGGCGCTGGGCATTGTCGCCGTGCTGGTGCGCCAGGAGCTGGTGTTCCTGGTCATGGGCGGGGTCTTCGTGATGGAGACTGTGTCGGTCATCCTGCAGGTGGCCTCGTACAAGCTGACCGGGCGCCGGATATTTCGCATGGCGCCCCTGCATCACCATTTTGAACTGAAGGGGTGGCCGGAGCCCAGGGTCATTGTGCGCTTCTGGATCATCACGGTGATCCTGGTGCTGGTGGGACTGGCGACGCTGAAGATACGTTGAAGGCATGGGCACCGCCGTCATGGCCTGATCGGCTGCGGTGCAGTTGGAAATTGACTGGGGGCAATTCGGGGATTCGATGGCAGTTCCGGTTTCGCAAATGAAAGACATGATCGACAATGCGCGCAGGACGCTGGTGGTCGGGCTCGGCAAGACCGGCCTGTCGGTGGCGCGCTATCTGTCGCGCCACCAGGTGCCGGTCGCTGTTGTCGACAGCCGCGCAAAGCCACCGGGCCTGGAAGACCTGCGCAAGGAGCTGCCGGTCGATGTCGCCATGTTCCTGGGCAGCTTCGAGGAACAGGCCTTTGAGCGGGCCGAACGCATTGTTGTCAGCCCGGGTGTGTCGATACAGGAACCGCTGATCGCCGCGGCCGCCGCGCGGGGTGTTCCGGTCATCGGCGATATCGAACTGTTTGCCCAGGTCGCGCGCGCCCCGGTGGTGGCCATTACGGGTTCGAACGGAAAAAGCACGGTAACGACCTTACTGAGTGCGATGGCGCAGCGTGCCGGCATGATGGTGCGCACCGGTGGCAATATCGGTGTGCCGGCACTCGACCTGATCACGGACAGCGAGCCTGACCTGTACGTGCTCGAACTCTCCAGCTTCCAGCTGGAGACCACGTGCTCACTCAGGCCCGCGGCATCGGTGGTGCTCAATATCAGTGCGGACCACATGGACCGTTACCCCGACCTCGGGGCCTATGCAGGTGCCAAGCAGATCATTTATCGCAACGCGGCTGTGCAGGTAGTGAACGCCGATGATCCACTGGCCTCCGCACTGGCAGATACGGGACGGCGACAGCTGCGCTTCAGCCGCGGCGAACCGGCCGCCGGCGAGTTCGGTGTGCGTGATTACCAGGGCACCCAGTGGCTGGCGCGGGGCGACGCACGCATCATGCCGGTGTCCGCGATCCGCTTGGCGGGCTACCACAACGTGGTGAATGTGCTGGCCGCACTGGCCCTGGGTGATGCCATCGGCCTGGCCGAGGATGCCATGATCGAGGCGATCAACGAGTTTCGCGGGCTGCCGCACCGCATGCAGCTGGTCGCCGAGCATGACGGCATTCGCTGGTACAACGACTCCAAGGGCACCAACGTGGGCGCCACGCTGGCGGCCATCGACAGTGCGAAGGGTGCCGTCGTACTGATCGCCGGCGGCGATGCCAAGGGGGCCGACCTGGAACCGCTGGCAGCGGCGCTTCAGGCCAAGGGCCGCGCGGCGGTGCTGATCGGCAAGGACGCCAAGCGGCTGCAGGCCGTGCTGCAGGGCCATGTGCCGGTCACGCTGGCCACGGACATGACCCAGGCCGTGGCGCTGGCTGCGGGGCTGGCGCAGCCCGGTGACAGCGTGCTGTTGTCCCCGGCGTGTGCCAGTACCGATATGTATCGCAACTTCGAGGAGCGTGGCGAGCACTTCGTCAGGGCGATGCGGAAGCAGATCGCATGAGTTCCGCCGCTGCACGCCAGGCCAGTATAAATAGCGCCAGCGCCGCGCGCATGCCGCGCCTGGATTACTGGCTGCTTGGCGCCGCCCTGGCCCTGACGGCACTGGGGCTGGTCATGGTGGCCTCTGCATCGATCAGCCTGGCCGAGCGTGAACTGGGGCAGCCGTTCTACTATGCCATCCGCCAGGGCATCTATATCTGCATGGGCGCGCTGGCCGGCGTGACCGTCTACCGTTTGCAGCTGAAATGGCTGCAACAAGGCAGCCTGGTACTGCTGGTAGGCGGGTTTGCGCTGCTGGTCGCCGTGCTCATTCCCGGGGTCGGTCACGAGGTCAACGGCAGCGTGCGCTGGATCAACACCGGGCTGTTCCGCCTGCAGGTTTCGGAGCCGGCCAAGCTGATGATCCTGATTTACCTGGCCAGCTACCTGGCACGTCACTGCGAAGAGGTACGCACGCATATCTCCGGTTTCATCAAACCGCTGGGTCTGCTGGTGCTGGCCTCGCTGCTGTTGCTGCTCGAGCCGGACTTCGGCGCTACCGTCGTGCTGCTGGCGACCGCCATGGGCATGATCTTCATCGCAGGCGTGCGCCTGCTGCAGTTCAGCGGGGTGCTCGGCCTGGCCGGCCTGACGCTGACTGGCCTGGCGGTCTCTTCTCCCTATCGCATGGAACGCCTGACCACCTTCCTAAATCCCTGGGCAGACCCCTTCAACAGCGGGTTCCAGCTGACCCAGTCACTGATCGCTATCGGGCGAGGCGAGTGGTTCGGTGTCGGTCTCGGTGCCAGCATCCAGAAACTGTTCTATCTGCCGGAGGCGCACACCGACTTTTTGTTCGCGGTACTGGCCGAGGAGATCGGGTTGCTGGGTGTGTTCGTCGTGATCGCGCTGTACGTGCTGCTGGTATGGCGCGCCTTTGTTATCGCTGCGCAGGCTGAGAAGGCCGGCAATGCCTTTGCCGCATTCCTGGCCTACGGCATCGGTATCTGGTTCGGCTTGCAGAGTTTTATCAACATGGGTGTCAACATGGGGATGCTGCCCACCAAGGGGCTGACATTGCCGCTGATGAGTTATGGCGGTTCCAGCATGGTGGTGATGTGCGCCGCGGTCGCGCTGCTGCTGCGGATCGACTACGAGACCCGTTGCACTGTCAACGGCCTGCCGGCCAGCGGCACGACACCGGCATGTTACCGGAGGCGGCGCGCATGATGTCGGCAGCGGGTAATCAGCGACCGGTGCTGATCATGGCGGGCGGTACCGGCGGGCATGTATTTCCGGCGCTCGC
Source organism: Gammaproteobacteria bacterium (assembly GCA_029864225.1). GTDB lineage: Bacteria > Pseudomonadota > Gammaproteobacteria > UBA9214 > UBA9214 > CAMYJZ01. The sequence goes on from JAOTTU010000028.1 coordinate 5,244, forward strand.
GGTTGCCGATGAACTGGCGGCCCTGGGTGTACCCGTCTCCTGGCTGGGTACCCGGCGCGGACTGGAGGCCAGGGTGGTCCCGGCAGCCGGTTATGCGCTGTCATCGATACGGGTTTCCGGACTGCGCGGCAAGGGTCTGCTGCGCCTGCTGATCGCCCCGTTCATGCTGGGCTTCGCCGTGCTCCAGTCACTGGTCATCTTCCTGCGCCTGCGCCCCAGGTCGGTCCTCGGCATGGGCGGCTTCGCCACCGGCCCGGGCGGCCTGGTGGCCTGGCTGTTGCGCTGTCCGCTGGTGATCCATGAACAGAACTCGGTTGCCGGTCTGACCAATCGCCTGCTGGCGCCGCTGGCGCGTTATGTCCTGGAGGCCTTTCCCGGCAGCCTGCCGGCGGCGCGTCATGCCGTGCATACAGGCAACCCGGTGCGCAGCGCGATTGCCACCCTGCCGGAACCGGCGGGGCGTTTGCGCGAGCACGCCGGGGCATTGCACCTGCTGGTCATTGGCGGCAGCCTGGGAGCGCAGGCATTGAACCGGGTGGTCCCGCAGGCCGTGGCCCGTCTACCGCTTGAAGACCGCCCGCAGATTCATCACCAGACCGGCCAGGCAGACCAGGCCGATGTGCGCGCGCGCTATCGGGAGCTCGCCAGCACGGCGCGGGTGGAGGCCTTTGTCGAGGACATGGCCGGCGCCTATGCCTGGGCCGATCTCGTGGTGTGCCGTGCCGGCGCCCTGACTGTGGCGGAACTGTGCGCTGCCGGCCTGGCGTCGATCCTGGTGCCGTTCCCTTATGCTGCCGATGATCACCAGACCGGCAATGCCAGCTACCTGGCCGATGCCGGGGCGGCCGTGCTGGTGCCGCAGCCGGAGCTGACGGAAGAACGCCTGGCCGAACTGCTGGCCGGTTACAGCGCCGACCGGGATGCCCTGCTGGAGATGGCCTCCCGGGCGCGAGAACTTGCCCGGCCGGATGCGGCCCGCCAGGTGGCAGGGTTTTGTCTGGAAGCGGCCGGCCAGACGCCGTTGCCGGGTGCGGCGGGAGGTGCGGCATGAGCCTGCCGGCACGTCCCACCGCCGCCGCGCAACCGCAAGGCATGGGCCGGGTGCGGCGCATCCATTTCGTCGGTGCCGGTGGCGCCGGCATGGGCGGAATCGCCGAGGTGATGCATAACCTCGGCTATGTGGTGAGTGGCTCCGACCTGCGCGAAAACGCGGTCACCCGGCGCCTGGTGCGGCTGGGCGTGCAAATCTGGATCGGCCACCATGCCAGCCACGTGGCCCGGTGCGATGCCGTCGTGGTGTCCTCGGCCATCGCGGCCGACAACCCCGAGCTGGTCGCGGCCCGGGAGCAGCGGGTACCGGTGGTGCCGCGTGCCGAAATGCTCGCCGAGCTGATGCGCTTCCGCTACGGGATCGGCGTGGCCGGCACCCACGGCAAGACCACCACCACCAGCCTGATCACCAGTCTGCTGGCCGAGGGCGGACTCGATCCGACCTTCGTGATCGGCGGCCAGCTCAACAGTGCCGACAGCCACGCCCGGCTCGGTGACGGGCATTACCTGGTGGCCGAGGCGGACGAGAGCGATGCCTCCTTCCTGTACCTGCAGCCATCGATGGCCGTGGTCACCAATATCGATGCCGATCACCTGTCAACCTACGAGGGGGATTTTGAGCGTCTGCGCCAGACCTTCATTGAATTCCTGCATCACCTGCCGTTCTACGGTCTGGCGGTGCTGTGCCTGGATGATCCCGAGGTGCGCAACATCCTCGACGAGGTCACCCGGCCGGTGATCACCTACGGGTTCGATGCGGATGCCGATGTGCAGGCCACCGACCTGCAGCAACACGGCCTGCAGATGCATTTCACTGTACGTCGTTCCGGGCACGACGCGCTCGCGGTGATTCTCAATCTGCCGGGTCGTCACAATGTCCTGAACGCGCTGGCGGCGATTGCCGTGGCCTCGGAACTGGGTGTATCGGATAGCGCCATCCTGCAGGGGCTGGCCCATTTCCAGGGTATAGGCCGACGCTTCCAGGTCGCCGGCGATGTCACGGGTCCCGCCGGCAGCGTGTTGCTGATCGATGATTATGCACATCACCCGCGCGAGATTGCACCGACACTGGACGCGGTGCGCACGGGCTGGCCGGGGCGGCGCCTGGTGGTGGCATTCCAGCCACATCGCTATACCCGCACCCGGGACCTGTTCGATGACTTCATCCAGGTGCTGTCCGAGGTGGACGTGCTGGTGCTCGGCGAGGTGTACGCTGCCGGCGAGACGCCCATCAGTGGCGCGGACGGACGCGCCCTGTGCCGTGGCATCCGCGCGCGCGGGCTGGTCGACCCGGTGTTCGTCGAACACATCGGCGAGTTGCCACAGGTCTTGCATGACATCCTGCAGGACGGTGACGTTCTGCTGACGCTGGGTGCCGGCGATATCGGCGCCGTTGCAGTCCGGCTGGCGGATGAACTGCAGGCAGTGGGGGGCCGCAATGACTGATACAGGCCAGTGGCAACGAGGATGATGGTGACCGAAGCGACACCACAGTGGCGCGGCGAGCTGTTTTATGACGAGCCCATGGCCGCACACAGTTCATGGCGTAGCGGCGGTCCGGCACGGCGCTATTACCAACCGGCCGATATCGATGACTTGTGTGACTTTCTGCGTGGCCTGGACCGGAACGAGCCGCTGTTGTGGCTGGGGCTCGGCAGCAACCTGCTGGTGCGTGACGGCGGCTTTCCCGGCACGGTGATCGCCAGCTTCGGTGCCTTGTCCACCTTTGAATGGCTGGATGACAACACCCTGCGTGCCGCCAGCGGAGTGACCTGCAGCAAGGTGGCGCGCCTGACCGCCAGGGCCGGCCTGGTCGGGGTCGAGTTCCTGGCCGGGATACCCGGGACCATGGGGGGTGCGCTGGCCATGAATGCCGGGGCCTTCGGTGGCGAGACATGGACGCATGTCGTGGCGGTGGAAACGCTGGACCATGAGGGGCAATTGCGTACGCGCTATCCGTCCGAGTACCGCATCGGCTATCGCAGCGTGACGGGTCCGCAGGACGAATGGTTCGTTGCCGCGCACCTGCGGCTCGAGCACGGCGATGCCGCGGCCGCACAGGAGCGCATCAGGGAATTGCTGGCGCAGCGCGGTGCAACCCAACCGACCCAGCAGTCCAGCTGTGGTTCGGTGTTCCGCAACCCGCCGGGTGATTATGCCGCGCGCCTGATCGAGGCCGCGGGGCTCAAGGGGGCCAGTATCGGGGGCGCCCAGGTGTCGGAGAAGCATGCCAATTTCATCATCAATACGGGCAACGCCAGCGCCGCGGACATCGAGGCCCTGATCGAGCAGGTACGCGACCGGGTGCAACAGGAGCACGGCATCGTGCTGGAAACGGAGGTCCGCATTGTCGGTGACAAAGCAGCGGTATGAATCCACTAATGGGCAACACGGGCAAACACAGTGAGGCGGAATTCGGCAAGGTGGCGGTGCTGATGGGCGGACAGTCGGCTGAACGCGAGATCTCGCTGCAGAGCGGCAGGGCCGTGCTGCAGGCGCTGCAGGCAACGGGCATTGATGCGCACGGCCTGGACGCGGCGGACGCGGGCCTGGTCAAGGAACTCTCCAGTGGTGGCTACGCGCGCGCCTTCATCGCCCTGCACGGCCGCGGCGGTGAGGACGGCGTTATGCAGGGGTTGCTGGAGATGCTGGGCCTGCCCTATACCGGCAGCGGGGTGCTCGGTTCCGCGCTGGCCATGGACAAGCTGCGTACCAAGCAGGTGTGGGAAAGCGCGGGCATCCCGACGCCGCCATTCACCCTGCTCAGGGATGCGGCCGAGGTCACTGCCCGGAAGGCTGCCCTGCACTACCCGGTGATCGTCAAGCCGGCGCACGAGGGCTCCAGCATCGGCATCAGCAAGGTCGATTCCGCCGACGCGCTGGAGCATGCCTGGCAGCTGGCACGTAAATACGATGAGGAGATTATTGCCGAGCAGTGGATCTCGGGGCGGGAATACACTGCCGGGATCCTGCTGAACGAGACCCTGCCCCTGATCTGCCTGGAGACGCCCAACACCTTCTATGACTACGCGGCGAAATACGAGGCCGATACCACCCGCTATCTGATTCCCTGCGGTCTGGCGGCAGAGCGCGAGGCGCTGTTGCAGAAGCAGGCGCTGGCCGCCTTCCATGCCGTGGGGGCAAGCGGCTGGGGGCGGGTTGATTTCATGCTGGACGCGGATAACCGGCCCTGGTTTATCGAGGTCAACACCGTGCCGGGACTCACCGACCACAGCCTGGTACCGATGGCGGCGCGTGCCGGCGGAATGGACTTCACCCGGCTGGTCTGCCGCATCCTGGAAACCGCACTGGCGCAGCCATCGACTGCCAGCGGAGGGCATGATGCCTAGACCCAAACGTCCGCCGTTGCAGCAGACCCTGGCGGCATTCATGCAGGTGCATTTCAGTTCCCTGACCGGCCTGTTGTTGCTGGTGCTGTTGGCGATCTCTGTCATGCAGGGCGTTGCATGGTTGCAGGATCCCTACCGGTTCCCGTTGCGGGTTGTGGAGATCGAGGGTGAGCTGCGTTACCTGCAAAAGCAACCGCTGCAGCAGAGCCTTGCCCCGCACCTCGAGGGTGGTTTCTTCAGCGTGGATGTAGCGGGTGTCCGCGATGTAATCGAGGGCCTGCCCTGGGTTTACCAGGCGCGGGTCCAGCGGGTCTGGCCGGACATCCTCAGTGTGACCATCGAGGAGCAGGACCCGATCGCCCGCTGGGGTGAGGACGGTCTCTTGAACCGCTACGGTGAGGCATTTGTTCCCGGACACATGCCCGAGTTGATTGGTCTGCCGCGGCTGGCCGGGCCGCCAGGCCACGAGCAGACCGTGCTGGAGCAGTACCAGGCCATGGCCAAGACACTGGCCGCGCTGGGCATGCAGGTGGCCCGGGTCGAGCTGGACGAGCGGCGTGCCTGGCATGTGGGGCTGGCCAACGGAGTGCAGCTGGAACTCGGGCGCACGGATAGCTATCGGCGGCTCCAGCGTTTTGTACGCAGCTACCGGGATGTCTTTGCGGCGCGTCTCGATGAGCTGCGGCGTGTTGATCTGCGTTACAGCAACGGGTTTTCGGTTGACTGGCGCGAGGCGTTAATGAGTGCAGAGGAGGACAAGGGTTAGTCGATGCCAAAGAAGAGTGAAAAGAACCTGATCGTGGGTCTCGACATCGGGACTTCCAAGGTGGTTGCCATCGTGGGTGAGGTCACCCCGGAAGGCTTGATCGAGGTGATCGGCATCGGGTCGCATCCATCGCGCGGTCTGAAGAAGGGGGTGGTCGTCAATATCGAGTCCACCGTGCATTCGATTCAGCGTGCCATCGAGGAGGCCGAGTTGATGGCCGGTTGCCAGATCCACTCGGTGTACGCCGGCATCGCGGGCAGCCATATCAGCAGCCTGAATTCACACGGCATTGTCGCGATCAAGGACAAGGAGGTGACCGCGGGTGATGTTGAGCGGGTAATCGATGCAGCGCGTGCCGTGGCTATACCGGCGGACCAAAAGATCCTGCACATCCTGCCGCAGGAATTCCTGATCGATAACCAGGAGGGGATCCGCGAGCCGGTGGGTATGTCCGGGGTGCGGCTGGAGGCCAAGGTCCACATGGTTACCGGCGCGGTCAGTGCCGCCCAGAACATCATCAAGTGCGTGCGCCGCTGCGGGCTCGAGGTCGACGACATCATCCTGGAGCAACTGGCTTCGAGCTATTCGGTCCTGACCGAGGACGAGAAGGAGTTGGGAATCTGCATGGTGGACATCGGTGGCGGCACCACCGATATCGCCGTGTTCACGGAGGGTGCCATCCGCCACACCGCGGTCATCCCGATTGCCGGCGACCAGGTCACCAATGACATTGCGGTCGCCCTGCGCACCCCCACCCAGTTCGCCGAGGAAATCAAGATCAAGTACGCCTGTGCGCTGACCCAGATGGCCAGCCCCGACGAGAGCATCGAGGTGCCCAGTGTCGGTGACCGGCCGCCGCGGCGCCTGGCGCGTCATACCCTGGCCGAGGTCGTGGAGCCGCGTTATGAGGAACTGCTGGCGCTGGTGCAGGCGGAACTGCGCCGCAGCGGGTTCGAGGACCTGGTGGCCGCCGGCATTGTGTTGACCGGCGGCAGCTCCAAGATCGAAGGCCTGGTCGAGCTCGCCGAGGAGGTGTTTCACATGCCGGTACGGCTGGGTGTGCCCCAGTATGTGAGCGGCCTGGTGGATGTGGTGCGTAACCCTATTTTCGCGACCGGCGTCGGCCTGTTGCTGTTTGGCCATCACAATCGTGATCAGCGCGCGCTGGAGGCCGGTCTGGGCAAGGGCGTGCGGGGTGTGTGGGAACGGATGAAGGGCTGGTTTCAGGGAAATTTCTGAAAGGGTGTACGGGGGTGAAGGGTGCAATGACGAGGTGTGGTTATGGTTGCGGGTTTGTATCGTAAATAAATTGTTTTCACGTTTTACTAAAGGGGAGTGACATCATGTTTGAACTATTGGACTCATGTGGACAAAACGCGGTAATCAAGGTGATTGGTGTCGGTGGCGGCGGTGGCAATGCAGTGCAGCATATGGTGGAGGCGAACATCGATGGCGTGGATTTCATCTGTGCAAACACGGACGCCCAGGCATTGAAGAACATGTCGGCGCGTACCACCTTGCAGATAGGCAGCAATATCACCAAGGGGCTGGGTGCCGGGGCAAACCCGGATGTGGGCCGTCAGGCCGCGCAGGATGATCGTGACCGGATCCACGAGGTCATCGAGGGCAGCGACATGCTGTTCATCACGGCCGGCATGGGTGGCGGCACCGGCACCGGTGCCGCGCCGGTGGTGGCCCAGATCGCCAAGGAACTGGGTATTCTCACCGTGGCCGTGGTCACCAAGCCGTTTCCGTTCGAGGGTAGCAAGCGCCTGCACGTAGCCCATAACGGCATCAAGGAATTGGGTCAGTACGTGGATTCCCTGATTACCATCCCGAACGAGAAGCTGTTGTCGGTGCTTGGCAAGCAGATCAGCCTGCTGGACGCCTTCAAGTCGGCCAACGACGTGCTGCTGGGCGCCGTCCAGGGCATCGCGGAGCTGATCACCCGGCCCGGACTCATCAATGTCGACTTCGCGGACGTGCGCACCGTGATGTCCGAGATGGGCATGGCCATGATGGGTTCCGGTTCGGCCAAGGGCGAGGATCGTGCCCGCGAGGCGGCCGAGGCGGCGATCGCAAGCCCGCTGCTGGAGGACGTCAACCTGATGGGGGCTCACGGCATCCTGGTCAACGTCACGGCCGGCATGGACCTGGGGATCGGCGAATTCGAGGAGGTCGGCAACACGGTGAAGGAATTCGCCTCCGAGAATGCCACGGTGGTCGTGGGTACTGTCATCGATCCGGACATGCGCGACGAGTTGCGGGTGACGGTGGTGGCGACCGGTCTGGGTGAGCAGGGCGCCAAGTCTCACGAAAAACCGGTGTCGCTGGTGACGAAGACCAAGAACGGCGACGTGGACTACGGCAAGCTCGACAGGCCGACGGTGATCCGCAAGCAGCCGCCGCGCAAGGTCCCGGTTGGTGGCAACCAGGCGGAAGACCTCAATTACCTCGATATCCCGGCGTTTCTGCGTCGCCAGGCCGACTGAGCCTGGCAACAGTTGCATGGTTCTGGCCGGCTTGCCGGCCAGCTAAACCAGTGCAATGATAGATTATATTTATGAATAGATAAAATAATAGGATGTTTATGCCATTGGATTGACGGATTTGAGGCCGGTAATCGAGGCTTTTCTAGGCAGGCTAGGGCGGCTGTGCTAACATCGCGTGGCTTTTCTGGTACTTGTCAGAGTAAGAAGGCAGCCTTAACAAAGGGATAGTGATGCCATGATCCGGCAACGTACACTCAAAAACGTCATCCGCGCGACCGGTGTGGGTCTGCACACCGGGGAAAAAATTTACCTCACCTTGCGACCGGCTCCGGTAGATACCGGTATCGTGTTCTGTCGTGTTGATCTGGACGAACCCGTTCAAATCAAGGCCAGCCCCGAAAATGTCGGGGATACGCGCCTGTCCACGACCCTGATGAGCGGTGATGTCCGCATCTCCACGGTGGAGCATCTGCTGTCCGCCATGGCCGGGTTGGGGATCGATAATGCCTATGTTGACCTGAGTGCGCCGGAAGTACCGATCATGGATGGCAGTGCCGGTCCGTTTGTGTTTCTGATCCAGTCGGCCGGTATTGAAGAGCAGGGTGCCCCCAAGCGGTTTATCCGAATCAAGCGACCCGTCCAGGTTGAGGATGGTGACAAGATTGCACGGTTCGATCCGTTTGACGGGTTCAAGGTCGGATTCACCATAGAATTTGACCACCCGGTATTCAAGTCGGATACCCAGCACTCCGAGATCGACTTCTCGACGACCTCGTTCGTCAAGGAAGTCAGCCGCGCACGCACCTTCGGTTTTATGCGAGAAATCGAGCAATTGCGTGCCCGCGAGCTTGCCCTGGGCGGCAGCCTCGATAATGCCATCGTGCTGGATGATTACCGGGTGCTCAATGAAGACGGATTGCGCTATCGTGATGAATTCGTCAAGCACAAGATCCTTGACGCGATTGGCGACCTCTACCTGCTTGGCCACAGCCTGATTGGTGCATTCACTGGCTATAAATCGGGGCACGCACTCAACAATAAATTGCTACGCACCCTGATACAGGATGAATCGGCCTGGGAGGAAGTGACATTCGAGGATGTCACACAGGCCCCGATATCATTCATTCAGCCGGTTCCGGTCAGCTGAACTGATCCCTTTCCACCGCTGTCCTTATCCTGTTCATTCCTGCGCAGGATATTTCCGGCGGCTGGCGAGTCTCATTAGAGCCGCTTTGAGGCCGGGATCAGACACGCTGCGTGCAGTCTGCTGCAGGGTGTCGGCATTTTGGGATGACAATGGACGGGGTCCGGGCAGCTTGATCCCGGCCGCCTGCGAGGTATCCGGAGGCCGAACGCGTACCTGAACTGTGCGCAGCCTCACGACCTGGTTGTTGCGAAGCTGTTTAACTAGACGAGGGGTATGGAAGCGCAGGCGGGCGGCCCACACGGGTGAGTCCGCCGCCAGCACCAGGATTGCGTCGCGCACCGACAGGACCCGGGTGTGCTCGTTGAGGGGTGGGGGAATGAGGCGCTCCAGCAGCGCGTCCAGTTCCTTGAGCGCCCGGGCCTGTGCCAGCAGACGGGACGCCTCGCTTCTGCCAAGCAGGTTGCCGATACGCGCGGGTGTGTTGGAACGCATGACTGACTCAGGAAATTGGTGAAGTTGCCGTTACTTTAAGAATATGAACATCATACTGTTTACTAACAAACGCGGACAGGTCTGGAGCTTCGATATTGACCTGGTTCGTTTCGGCGTGGTTTCCATGGCAGGCCTTGCGCTGGTCTGCGGGCTTGCCGCCTATACCGGCTTACGCCTGGGTGAGAACGAGCTTGCCTATGTGGATGAGTGGCAGGGCGTGGTCCGCGCGCAGCAGGTGGAGATCGCCGAAGCCCGTGATATCGCCCAGGCCAATCTGAATGCGCTGACACTGCGGGTCGGTCAGATGCAGGCCCAGATGCTGCGCCTGAACGCGATTGGTGAGCGACTGGTCCAGCAGGGTGATTTCGCGGTGGGTGAATTTGATTTCACCAACCCACCGGCCGTGGGTGGTCCGCAGGACGCGGCCGGACCGCAGTCGACCGAACTGACTGACTTCATGGGTATGCTGGATGAACTGCTGGTCGAGCTCGATGACCGCGAGCACAAGCTGAATGTGCTCGAGAGCCTGCTGCTGGACAGGAGCCTGCGTGAGCGTGTCATGCCATCCGGCCGCCCGGTCGAAACCGGCTGGCTGTCGTCGAAGTTCGGCAAGCGCACGGATCCGTTCACCGGCAAGCAGGAGCATCACGACGGCGTCGACTTTGCAGGCAAGGAGGGCGCCGAGGTGGTGGCTGTCGGTGACGGTGTGGTCAGTTGGCGAGGCGAGCGCTCCGGCTACGGCAATATGGTCGAGATCACGCATGGCAATGGCTATGTCACCCGCTACGGCCATAACAAGGAGTCGCTGGTCGCGCTGGGCGATACGGTCAAGAAGGGGCAATTGATCGCCCTGATGGGTTCGACCGGGCGTTCCACAGGCCCGCATGTCCATTTCGAGGTCCTGCGCAACGGCAAGCCAGTCAATCCGGGCAAATATATCAATAACTGATCGCTGTACCCCGTTCGGGTCTACTGTCCGGCCATCCTGAAACCCCAGAATCCTTCATGCAATCTGCCGGTTAGGGTATGATTGCGGATTCGATTCCGACCCTGAAAAACCACAGTAAACTTTCATGGCACTAAATATTATTCACAAGGTATTCGGCAGCCGGAATGACCGGCAGCTGAAACGCATGTCACGGGTTGTCGACCGCATCAATGCACTGGAACCCGAGACGGAGGCGCTCTCGGATGAGCAGCTGCGCGCCCGGACCGATGAGTACCGCCAGCGCATCAAGGACGGGGCCAGCTGCGATGATTTGCTGGTCGAGGCCTTTGCGACGGTGCGTGAGGCAGCGCGGCGGGCCCTGGATATGCGTCACTTCGACGTCCAGCTGATAGGCGGCATGGTACTGCACGAAGGCAAGATCGCCGAAATGCGTACCGGTGAAGGCAAGACCCTGGTGGCCACGCTGGCGGCCTACCTGAATGCGCTGACCGGTAAGGGTGTCTATATCGTTACCGTCAACGATTACCTGGCGCGCCGCGATGCCGGCTGGATGGGCAAGATCTACGAATTCCTCGGCATGAGCACCGGCGTGATCGTGTCCGGCCAGTCCTACGAGGAAAAGAAGGCCGCCTACGAAGCGGATATCACCTACGGGACCAACAACGAGTTCGGGTTTGACTACCTGCGCGACAACATGGCCTTCACCGCGCTAGACCGGGTGCAGCGCGGCCGCAACTTCGCCATCGTGGACGAGGTCGATTCGATCCTGATCGACGAGGCGCGTACCCCGCTGATCATCTCCGGGCCGGTCGACGAGCGTTCGGACCTGTACGGCAAGATGAATGCCATCGTGCCCGAGCTGACCCTGCAGGAGACCGAGGACGGCCCGGGTGATTACACCCTGGAGGAAAAGAACAAGCAGATCTACCTGACCGAGAGCGGCCACGAGCATGTCGAGCAACTACTGATCCGGGACGCCCTGCTCAAGGAGGGTGAGAGCCTCTACGACGCCGCCAACCTGATCCTCATGCACCACCTGATGGCGGCAATGCGCGCGCACCTGCTGTTCCATAAGGACGTGGATTACATTGTGCAGGACGGGCAGATCGTGATTGTGGATGAATTCACCGGCCGCACCATGCCGGGCAGGCGCTGGTCGGAGGGGCTGCACCAGGCCGTGGAGGCCAAGGAAGGGGTTCCCATCCAGAACGAGAACCAGACCCTGGCCTCCATCACCTTCCAGAATTATTTCCGTCTCTACGACAAGCTCTCCGGGATGACCGGCACCGCCGATACCGAGGCCTTCGAGCTGCAGCAGATCTAC
>JAOTTU010000168.1 GCA_029864225.1 Gammaproteobacteria bacterium
TGAAACCAGTGCGGAAATACCACAGGCCGCATGCCTGCCTCGTCGGAATAATTATTGATCACCACATCACCGTATTCGGCACGGGCAACGTGCAGCGGGACAAGTCCGATCATCAATATCAGCAATGCAAGTATTGTTGTCAGGCGTACTGTGCGAAAGCTATCAGGTGTCATTTTTTACTCCTTATAGATATTATTGACAGCTAAATCCGCCAGCTAGATATCACCAAACAGACGGCGCACCTGAAACAGCAGGAACGCCTGTTCCTCGTCCCGCACCTCTGAAACCCGGCCAATCGCCCTTAACTGCAGGCGCCCGATGGTGTATTCCAGCCGATTATCCCAGCGCTTGTCATCCCTGCCGGTAGCGTCTTCCGGTGTATCAAACAGGGGCAGATAGGAATCGCTGATAAAGCGCAGGGTGGAACGGAATACCAGGTTCTGGACACCGAACAGTCGATTGATGGAATAGCTCAGATCTGCACTGGCCGTGGGGGTCCACTCGCCATTTAAGCTCCCGGTGCCGCTTATCATGTCGGGCCTGAAATCCCGCGACGCCTGGACGGTCAGATTACCGGACAGGAAGGCATTTGCACCGAGCCGCTGATCCAGTGATGCCTGCAGGTTGACCAGCTGGAAATTACCCTCGATACCGGCCGCCCGGTCACCGCTGGCATAACTGTGTGAGTCACTGGCAGAAATCCGGATCAAACTGGAACGGGCCTGGCCACGACGACTCCAGGTCAGGGACAGGTTAGACAGCAGCGTCCGGGCATTGAAATCATCGGTATCGGCAACATAACTGACGCTCTGCGAACCGTTGAAGACAAGTGATGAACGCTGATCTATGAGCAGATTACGACCCAGGCTGTAACCCAGCGAGGCGCCTGCCCCCTGGATCGAACCCTCCGCATCGGTATCGTTGCGTGCATCGAATTGTGCAAACCAGCTTGTATCAAAACCGGCCAGCTTGCGCTGTTCAGAGGTATAGCTTGCGCCTGCCGCCTGAAAGGTCTGGGTCTCGCTGTCATCCTCGTTTTCCAGCCCGGTAACACCGGCACTGGCATTAAACAGCCAGCGCGGACTCCACTCGTAGGTTGCGCCCAGGGTGCCGGTGGCAGAATTCGCTGTATTTTCCGGTCCACCGGACTCATTGGTACGTCCGAGGGCACGAAAGCTTGTATTGACACGCAATGGCCGTCGGGTCGCAGGACGCCAGAAGGCATAGCTGTTTAATTGCAGAATACTGGTCTTCGACTCAGACATCGCCTGTTGCAGATCGGTGACGTTATAGGTCAGCATATCCTCCGCAGACAAGGATGGGCCGGGACTGTAGGTATGACGCAGGGTCGAAAAAAAGGTCTCCGTCTGATCCCGGCTGTCCAGCTGGTCAATACGATTCAGGTTGCTGTCAAAGGTTAGCCTGTGCGCATCGAAGGCCTTGTTGAAGCCGAACTGGAACAGGTCGGCCTCGTCCTCCTGGATATCGTCTTGCCCACTGGCAGTCGATGTATCATTCCGGTGATCGGAATGCTCGTAACGGAACCGGTAAGCCGTGCCTGCTTCAGAGGTGTAACGCTGCTGAACACCGTAACGGGTCCTTTCAATATCAAGCCCGGCAAGATCGGTATCGGTACGGCTGTCGCTGCGCTCGGCATAGACCTCGAAGGGAAACCGGCTCTGCGGAAACAGGCGCAGTCTCGCATCCCCGGTGATATTTTCACTGCTTGAGTCATCCGTATCCCGGTCGGTGTGGCGCAAGTCGAGGCCAATTCCGCCTTCGACAACAGCCAGCCAGGGCTGGTGGATATAGGTCATACCATGCAGTTTGAAGATTCCCGCATTCTCCTCCAGACTATCGCCTTCCTCGAAGCGTTCCAGCCGAAAATCGTAGCCCAGTTCACCCCACAATCGGATTGGCGCTAATGCCGCATCAGCATGTGTAACGGGTACAAGCATCAGCGCACAGATGATGGCACCACACACCCATGGCCTGATGTGGCGGTGCTTCCCCTGGTTCATTGGTCTGTATACATCTCACTGTTCAGCATACTCCGGCAGGATAGCGCATGAACTGGTTAACTGTCTGCTGCCTCAGGGCAGCACCAGGTGAATCCGGATAGCTAATTGCTTGTCATACTCAGAGCAGTGTCGTAGATACTGACGGGGGTACTTTCCAGGAGCTGCGTTTTCAGATCGCTCCAGCTTTTGTCACCCTGATCCCTGCTCCACAGTTCGCGTGCACGCTCCTGTATGCCTGCAAACTCCCTCAACCGTGCAGCCTTGCGATCTTCGACTCTGAATAGTGCAATACCTTCAAGCAGTCGAATCGGCTCCGAAATCGCACCGACCGGTAAATTGTCGACCACTTCCTGTGCAGCAGGGCTCAGCATGCCGGCATGCAGGTATCCCATGTCACCACCATTACCGGCCGAGACATCACTCGAATGCAACTGCGCGAGTTCGGCAAAATCGGCGCCCGCTGCCAGCCTGGATACCAGACTCCGCCCTTCCTCCATGGCAGCATCCCACACACTGCTTGATGCCGACGGCTCGACCTTGAGGAGGATCAGTGCTACCCGCTGCGTCGCCGGCTCGGTGAATTTTTCCGGGTGTGCCTTGTAGTATTCAACAAGCTGCGCATGTGCCGGTGGCGCCACCTGCCGCACTGATGTCTCAAGCTGTTGCAACAACTGGTCTTCACGCAGGCGCTGCTCAAGTGCGCCCAGCATGGTCGCCTTTTGCTCCTGCCAGCGCGGACTGCTGGCATAGCGCTGGTCATAACCATCAAGCGTTGCCTGTATTGCAGCCTCATCAGGAGACAGTTTCAGACGCCGGGCCTCCTGCAACAGCAAGGTCCGGGTGACGATTTCCCTGGCCACATCCTGCCGCAGAGTGTCGAGCTGTCCCTCCGGCGGCTGGCCGTGATAGAAACGCCCACGCCGTGCGCGCAACACGGCCGCATCGTATTCCTGCTGGCTTATGCTGCTTTCACCCACCTTCGCAAACAATGTCGCCGGGGTAGCATTTGCAGTTGATTGCGCCTGTTCTGCAGTCAGCCCTGGCGTTGCGAAAAATAGTGTGATAACTGGTGCAAATCGGATCAGGTCTTGGATTTTCATGACAATTGCATTTTCCCGTTGTATGTTCTGATATTCACGGCAGGCCCGGACTGCCAACAGACTGAATAACCGCAATAACTGCTTCGGTAAACCTTCATCCATGCGAATTCAAAAAATAAAAAGGTCCGGACAAGTATTACACCTGCCCGGACCAATGGGGGGATGTTTAATTAGCCAACCAGGCTACGTACCCGTAGCTGTCAGCTTCCCCTACTTGACATGGCAGGTCGTACAGATCTGGCTCGCCGTATTGTCGACGCGCAGGAAGGCCACCGAAGTCGTGGTCTTGGTTGCATCATTATGCGGATCGTGACAGCTGCCGCATTCAACGAACGGCTGCACTGTTCCCAGGTCATTACGGGCGTAGAGAATCATGTCGGTCTTCTCACGCACATCGGCAGTACCAGCAGGGCTGTCTACCCACCAGATGGGATTGGTATTCACCGTCGCCTTTATGGGCGCCACGAAATCCGGGTCACCCAGGGTGCCGGTAAAAGTACCATCCGGATCAGTGGCCAGGACACCACCACCGCCATATTGCATGCTGATTGGATGGTCGTTGGTCAGGTCCGTACCCAGCATCGGCACCGGGGCGCCGGTCATCACGCCAATGGCCGTTCCATCAATCTCACTGCCTGCGGGGTTATAATTGCCTGAGCCCGGTCCATTGATCACAACATCCATGGCCTGGGTACCGTCGTGGCAGGACAGGCAGGCCAGTGAGACCGAGCCAACTGGTGCTTCCGTAGAATCAAACGTGGGCGTCTGCAGCGTGGAATACTGGGTGTAGCTGCCGGGCGCGCCCAGCACCTTGTTCCACAACGGAACCGGCGCAGCGACATCGGAGCCGTGTGGTGTATGACAGAATACGCACACCTCATCGGTATTCGAGGTTTGACCCTGACCGGCTGTGGATGTCAGGTCATGCTGACTGCCGACCACGCCGGCCGAGACAGTCCCTGCACAGGAGGCCAGAAATGCACCACCAAGCCATGCCTTCCAGTGTTGATTGAATACCTTCTTCGTGTTCATG
>JAOTTU010000169.1 GCA_029864225.1 Gammaproteobacteria bacterium
GCCATGCATGAGAGTGAGGAAGAGGCCGCCGGTGACAAGAAGCCGGACAGCAAGGAAGGCGGGCACGTGATCGAGGGCGAGGTCACCAAGCGCGACAAGGATAAGGTGTAAAGTTGGAGCGCCGGTCAACAGACGGCGGATCTCACTATGTTCGATATCGGTTTCTGGGAAGTCATTTTCATAATGATAATCACCCTCCTTGTGGTGGGACCCGAGCGCCTGCCCAAAGTGGCGCGCACGGCTGGACTGTGGGTGGGCAAGATTCGTGGTTTTGTTACCTCCGTCAAGGCGGACATCGACAGGGAACTGGCGTCGGAAGAACTCAAGCGCACGCTAACCAAGCAGGCCTCGGTCCCCGAGCTTGAAGAGATCATCGAGCAGACCAGGTCTTCGCTGTCACTGGATAATACACTGAAAACGGACAAGTCCGCGGACGCGGACAAGGCGGTGACAGACTCATCAAAGAGCGTTACCCACGAAGTGCCGGATGCCAATAAATCCTAAGCAAGACGAATCCTCGCCGGATTACGGGGAACAGCCGTTTATCTTCCACTTGATTGAGCTGCGCGATCGCCTGTTGCGCATTGTGCTGGTCGTGGCGCTGGTCTTCCTGGCACTGGCACCCTTCGCGAACACCCTTTTTTCCGTGCTATCCGGGCCGCTGACGGCACACCTGCCGGAAGGCGGCAGCATGGTGGCCATCGAGGTCGCCTCGCCCTTCCTGACGCCGTTCAAGCTGTCGCTGGTGCTGGCGGTGTTCATCGCCATGCCGTTCCTGCTGTACCAGATCTGGGCATTTGTCGCACCGGGTCTGTACAGAAACGAGCGCCGCCTGGTGTTGCCGCTGATGGTGTCGAGTACGGCCCTGTTCTATGCCGGTGCCGCATTTGCCTACTTTGTCGTCTTCCCGCTGGTGTTCAAGTTCCTTACCGCCACGGTGCCCGAGGGGGTGGCGGTAATGACGGACATCAGCCGTTACCTGGACTTTGTCCTGACACTGTTCTTCGCCTTCGGTATCGCTTTTGAGGTGCCGGTCGTGACGGTGCTGCTGGTGTGGACCGGCATGGTGACACAGGACGGTCTGCGCCAGAAACGTCCCTACATTATCGTCGGTGCGTTTGTGGTGGGTATGTTGCTGACCCCACCGGATATTATCTCGCAAACACTGCTGGCCGTTCCGGTGCTGCTGCTGTTCGAGCTTGGTATCTTCTTTTCTGGCTGGTTCGTTGCCCAGAAGGCAGAGGTGGACAAGGACTCAGCCGATGCGGATGACCCTGATGACAAGCCAATGACCGAAGCAGAGATGGATGCCGAACTGGATCGTATCGAGGCCGGGGAAGACGAGCACTAGCGCTTGCTGGCCTTGGCCTCGAGGCGCACGGGTATGTTTTCGTCGCTGTCGGAAAGATCGATCTTGACGGGGTCGCCAAACAGGCCGATTTCCATGGGCGCGGGCCTGGCGATGGCATAACCCTGTGCATAGTCGACGCCGATATCCCGCACTGCACGTAGCGTGGCCTGGTTCTCGACAAACTCGGCGATGGTCTTGATGTTCATGGTGTGACCGATCTGGTTGATTGCCTTGACCATCGCCAGGTCGATATTGTCTTTCATCATGTTCTGCACGAAGCAGCCATCGAGCTTGAGGTAGTCTACAGACAGATTTTTCAGATAGCTGAAGGAGCTCAGGCCGACACCGAAGTCATCCAGTGCGAACCGGCAGCCCATCTCCCTGAGCGTGGAAATCATCCTCGACGCCTGGCTCAGGTTCGCTATCACCGCTGTCTCTGTTATTTCGAAACACAACAGCCCCGGCGTAATGCCGCTGTCTTTGATCTGGTTTAGCAGGAAATCCATGAACCTGTCGTCCGACAGTGACTGCCCGGACAGGTTGATGCAGCAGGTGCTCATTCTCCGATTGATTCTGCTCTTGTCCAGGTTGAGCATGTTGAAGGTGTTTTCAATGACCCAGCGGTCAATGGCAGGCATCAGCCCGTAGCGTTCAGCCGAGGGTATAAATGCTCCGCAACCCACCAGCTCGTTGTTCTCGTCCAGCATCCTGATCAGGACCTCACCGTGGATCCGGTTTTCCTCCCCGGCTGCCGGATTGAGTTTTGCAATCGGCTGGAAGAACAGCCTGAAGCGGCTTTCCTCGAGTACGTTCTGGATGCGCTGTACCCACTGCATGTGGCCGTTGCGCTCGACAATGGCCTTGTCGTTGGGTTCGAAAATATGAGTTCGGTTTCTTCCATATTCCTTGGCGACATAACAGGCGGAATCGGCCGCGCTCATGACATCCGTCATTGTGCCGCTGTCTGCGGTGATTGCCACCAGGCCGATACTGGCGCCGACCCTGAACGGCTTGTCGTTCCAGATGAAGCGGAAATCATCGACAATCTTGCGTAGTTGCTCGGCTGGTTCTTGCGCATTTTCTATGGAGCAGCCTTCCAGCAGGATTCCGAATTCATCCCCACCGAGGCGTGCGAGCGTGTCCGCCTCGCGTAGTTCCATGCGCAGCCTGACGGTCAGCTGCTTGAGCAGTTCGTCACCGGCCGTATGGCCGCAGGTGTCGTTGACCACCTTGAAGTTGTCCAGATCCATGTAACACAGTGTGTGCCGTGTGCCCTCGTTGCGTGCGATTTCCAGTACCTGGTTGATGCGGTGCTCGAATTCGCGGCGATTGATCAGTCCGGTGAGCGAGTCGTGGGTGGCCTGGTAGGACATCTTCTTGGCCAGACCGCGCAGTTCCGTGACATCATGGAAAACCAGCACGGTACCAATGACCTCACCGACGGAATCCCTGATGGGCGAGGCATTGACCTCGATTGACATGCGTTGATTGATATAGCGATGGATCAGCAGCAGGTGGCCGGCAATAATGGCGCTTTTTCCCTGTTTCAGGCAAAGCTCTACGGGGTTGGGCGGGGTCTCGAGGGTGTTCTCGTCGATGATCTTTAGCACCTTCATGATCGGTTTTTCATGCGCCTCCTCGAGCTTCCAGCCGGTTCCCTGCTCGGCCACGCTGTTCATGTAGTCGACATGGCCTTGTGTGTCCGTTGTGATGACACCGTCACCGATGGAGCTCAGGGTGACATGGGCGCGTTCCTTTTCCTTGTGTAATTCCTTTTTCGTGTGCTTGAGTGTTGTGATATCGCGCATGGTACCTTCCACACCGATAATTTCGCCATGTTCGTTGTACTTGTAGTGGGCGTTTTCCGCGACCCAGACCTGCGTTCCATCCTTGTGTTGCAGGTGCTTCTCGAAGTGCTGCAGACGCCCGTAATTCTTTTCCAGCGAATTCACGAAGTCGTCATGATCGGAGTGGCTGATATAAATGGACGTGATGCATTTTCCGGTAATTTCCTTGAGCCGGTATCCCAGTAGCTGCTCCATCGATGGCGTGGCCCAGAGGATCCTGCCTTCGTTGTCGGTCTGGTAGATGGTGTCCTGTATGTTTTCGAAGATCGCGGACATGCGCTGTTCGGATGCATGGATACGCTCCTGCGCGAGCTGGTGTTCCATGACCTCCTTGTGCAATTTTTCATTGGACTTCTCGGCGTGGTTCTTTGCACGCTCGGCCGCCTCCCGGGCAATGACCAGCTTGCGTATCAGATCGGTGTTGTTGGCCCCGATGCTGTAGGATTTGGCCAGGATATGACGCATGGTCCACGCCGCAGTGATGATCAGCGCGGTATAGATGATCGAGGTCGCTCCCAGAGCCAGATCGATAGCGTTACCCTGGTAGAAGAACCAGGCTGTTATGGGTGCCAGCGCCGGGACGACAAATGCGGCAACGGTCCCCGGTGATGACTGCATGGAGATGTAAGCGGTCAGGGTGGCCCCTGCCAGGACAAACAGGACAAAAATCTGGTGTGACTGTATGCCATACACGGCGGCAATAATGCCCAGCGCACCCCAGCAGACACCGGAGACCATCGAGCCGAATACGTACTCCCCTCCCCAGATTCGGTGCTGATCATCCGTGCCGTCTATTTTCATGCCGGTAATGAAAAGCGAGCGGACCCCGACACTGAGAATAATGGTCATGGTCCAGCCGAGCATGAGGTTTGGTGGCGTGTGTTGCCAGAATATCGCCGAGACGATCGCAG
>JAOTTU010000170.1 GCA_029864225.1 Gammaproteobacteria bacterium
GGCCCGCAACGCGTCGATGTGATCTACCGGCGCGTCAACGACGAATTTCTCGACCCGGAGGTCTTTCGCGAGGACACCGTTCTTGGCGTGCCTGGCCTGATGCGCGCATGGCGCGCCGGCAATGTCGCGCTGGCCAATGCACCCGGCGCGGGCGTCGCCGATGACAAGGTGGTCTATACCTACGTGCCCGCCATTATCAAGTATTACCTGGACCAGGACCCGATTATCCCCAATGTGCCATCCTATCGCTGCGATGATAAAAAGCAGCGCGACTATGTGCTCGCCAACCTTGACAAGCTGGTGGTCAAGCCGGCGAATGAATCCGGTGGCTACGGCATGCTGGTCGGCATCCATGCAAGCGCGGCTGAACGTAACAAGTTTGCCAGCCTGATCAAACGGCAACCGCGTAATTACATCGCCCAGCCGACCCTCAGCCTGTCAACCGCGCCGACCATTTGTGGGCAGCATGTGGAACCGCGCCACCTCGATTTGCGCCCATTCATCCTGCAATCCGATCGCACCTTTGTCACAGCGGGCGGATTAACACGGGTCGCACTGCGCAAGGGTTCACTGGTGGTCAATTCATCACAGGGTGGCGGTAGCAAGGACACCTGGATCGTCGAAACGGGAGGTAACTAGGATGTTGTCACGGGTAGCAGAACGACTCTACTGGACAGCCCGCTACCTGGAGCGCGCTGAAAACACCGCAAGACTGGTGAAGGTGTACTCTTACATGATGCTGGACCTGCCAAACGGGGTCGGCCTCAACTGGCATCAGCTCGTGGAACTAAGCGGCGCACAGGCATATTTCGACGACAACTACCGCACATCGGGCGAGCGCAATGTCATCAAGTTCATGCTCAACGACACATCCAACCAGGGATCGTTGCTCACCAGCCTGGCCCTGGCGCGCGAAAACATCCGCACGACGCGCGACCTGGTGCCCAGCGAGGGCTGGGAACACGTTAACGAGCTGTACCTGTTCGCCAGAAAAAAACTTGCCGGGAAAACACTGCTCAAGGACCGCTATGAGTTCCTCTCGGAAATTGTCATGCGCACCCAGCAGATCACCGGGCTGCTCGCCGGCACCATGAGCCATGGCGCGGCTTACCAGTTCATACGTGTAGGAAGAAATCTCGAGCGCGCAGACATGACCACACGCATCATCGATATCGGCTCGACAACGCTGATCGCGCCCGGCGTGGAACTGGAACGCCTGGAGAACCGTCTCTGGACCTACCTGCTGCGCGCGCTGAGTGGCCACCAGATGTACCGCCAGTACGTGCGCCGCCGGATACTGCCCGAGCAGGTGCTGGCATTCCTGATACAGGACACCAGCTTTCCACGCGCCGTTGCACACACGCTCGGTGAGATAGCCTCCTGCATGGAGGAAAAACTGCCAAATTGCGATGAACCCCTGCGCTCGACATTGCGGCTGCAGCGCCTGGTTGCGGAAGCCGACGTGAAATCTCTGCACACCGAGGGCCTGCATGAATTCATAGACCAGCTGCAGCTGGAATTCGGCAACCTGCACCAGCAGATAGCCAGCAGCTGGTTCCTGTCGGATCTCGATGAAGCAGTTTAGTTGCCCTGGCGGGCGTCAGCCAACGGCGCCCTATTGATCAATGCTCACGTGCTGCGGTTCATTCCAGGTAAGCCGCCGGAGCTCGGAAAAGGCTTCCTTGATCTTTTCGTCCCAGGCTGACTTGATTTCGAGCAGGTAGGGGTCGTCGGTCTGCAGGATAAAATGCCGTTCCATACTGAAACTGTCTTTCTGATAAATCAACACATCAATCGGCGGTCCCACCGTGGCATTCGAGCGCATGGTCGAGTCCATCGAAACGAGCGCCGCCAGCGCCGCCTCATCAAGCGGAGTCGCACGCGTGATAATTCGATCCAGGATCGGTTTGCCGTATTTGATTTCACCACTCTGCTGGTAGGGGTTTTCGGTGGTGGCCTTGATGAAATTACCCTCCGGATAAATCATGTAAACACGATGTGACCTGCCGGCAATCTGGCCGCCGAGGATAAAACTGGCGCTGACATCAAAACTGCTGCCGGCCACCGCGGTACTGTGCTTCTGCTGCTGGGCCGTACTCATCTGTCCGACATAGTCGGCCGCCTCGGTCATACTGGCAACTGTCATCAGGTTGACCCCGGCATTTTCCCTGATGTCCCGCTTGATTGTCGCAACAACCGATTGCGTGGTCGCAAGATTACCCGCCGTCAGCAGTACAAAGGCGCGCTCACCTTCGCAGCCGAAGGTAAACATCTTGCTATAGGTACTGATGTGGTCGGCCCCGGCATTGGTGCGTGAATCCGAAGCAAACACCAGGCCCTCATCGACCCGAATGGCAACACAATATGTCATATTCAAAAAACCTTCGCGCGGTCATTGCCGCAAATAGGTATTATGGTAAAAATCGCGGCCTGTTGTCGTCAACTAATCTTTTCCAGCCTGCCGGGGCGATTGCATTTCCAGACGCGGGAGAGTGTACCGCAGGTCCGGTGTATAGGTATGACTTCTGGTGAATTTCACGCGGAAACCGGATACTGCAAGGCGTCCCTCGGCCGCCCCCTCGCCCTGAATATCCCGGAGTTTTCCAGGTGTTTACTGCGTATCGCTGCAGGGCTTCGCGGCGTGCGCGGCTGCGGGGACACGGGTGATGCGATTATGATAATAAAACTCGGTTTTGCAGGGCTCGCCACTGCCGCTCACCGGTGCAGCGCTTACCGCATCGGGGGTGCAAAACAGCGGGATATGGCCTTCACCGGCAAACATACCCGAGGTTGCATCGAGGCCGACCCAGCCGGCACCAGGCAGGTAGACTTCTACCCATGCATGCAGGTCGGTGAAGTCCTCTTCCGGACCGGGCGGTCCCTCGACAGGCTTGATGTCCGGCACCAGCTGAATCAGATAACCGGATACGAAGCGCGCGGCCAGACCCAGGTGACGCATAATCTGCACCAGTAGCCAGGTCGAATCGCGGCAGGAGCCCGAGCCCTGTGCCAGCGTCACCTCACAGTCCTGCACGCCGGGCTGCATACGCACCAGGTGACGGATGTCCTGTACCAGGCGGCCATTGAGTTTGACCAGAAAGTCGATGGTATTGATCTTCTCACGCGGCACCTGTGCCAGCCAGACGCTTAAGTGCGGACCGGCCGCTTCACATTCGAGATAAGGAGCCAGATCCCGGCGCAGTCCCGCCTCGTATTCGAAGGGCCAGTACTCGGCACTTGCCTCAACGAAGAAATCAAAGGGATTGATTACGATCATCTCGACAACCAGATCAACATCAATACGCAACAACTGCGTCTTCTCCGTGAACACCACGCGTGCCTGAAAATTTCCGAAGGGATCCTGCTGCCAGTTAATAAAATGCTCTTGCGGCTGAATCTTCAGCGAATAGGACTGGATCGGTGTACGGCAGTGCGCCGCAGGGCGCAGGCGCAGGATGTGCGGACCCAGGCTGATCGGCCGGTCGTAGTGGTACTCGGTCTGGTGATGAATAGCGACACAGATAGCCATGTAAAATTAGTCCCGATCATGTGCACAGTTGCCAGCTCCAACTGTAATAAAGTAATTAGCACAACAGAAGTGCATTGTAGCATTATTCCGTGCATAGCCATGTTTCAGTTGGAGTTTTACCCCGACTTCACGACCACATCCATTAAGGCTGATAATGTGCCTGGAGGTGTTATTTTGAGAAATGGTGTCAGAGCACATTTTATTCTTATATTAGAGTTAATTGTGCTCTGACCCCGTTTACTTCTCCATGTCCTGGCTGGATCCCGGTCTGTATGAATCTGACGTTTCAATCGTGTCTGACCCCGCTGATTACTTCATTTATCGGTCTTGCGTGACACGCCTACTTGTAACAGGCCTTTGCCGAATTTCTCTGTAACTGCGTCGATCGTTTTCAGCACCTGCTGGTTGAACGCCTTCTGTTCGGGTTCATCGAAAAGATCGGCCTGGGCGGGCTGATCGTCCTCCCAGCCACTGATACCCACGCCAATGAGGCGAACCGGATTTTCTGGCAAGTCACCCTTGTTGAAAAGCTGCCATGCCGTCTTCAGAATTTCGCGCTCGTCGTTGCTTG
>JAOTTU010000171.1 GCA_029864225.1 Gammaproteobacteria bacterium
GCACCCGGTACCCCTGCCGGGATTGCATGCCGATGGATTTTTCGATAGCGGCGATCTCACCGGCGGCAACATGGCGCGTTAGGCGCATGCCCAAAATTCCGCGCACAACATTGAGTCCCTGCCTGCCGGCCGTGACGCGCAATGAATTGCCCGCCAGGTAGAGACCCAAAATGATAATCAGTACGCCCACAGCGGCGAACAATCCGATGAACAGGCTCGATATCCCGTCATTACCGGCTCCCATGTGGAACAACCAGGCAAAGCCGACGAAGCCGCCGCCTGTGACCAGCGTACCGAGGGCCATACCCGGGTTACGCAGATAAGGGTAGTAGAGTTCAAGACCGGCGCCGGTCTCACGGATCCGGACCACCGCGTCCGGCAGCGCCAACGAGTCGGCTTCGAGCGCGCGAGCCTCGATCCGGTCGCGCGCAGTTTGCGGGCCGGCCTCTTTGAACACCGGGACCTCCCAGCTACGATCGAAGTCGGTGCCCGGCAGGCTGGCGGAAATTTGTACATTCCATTCGTACCAGCTGGCATCACCCGCGCTGCTCTCTGGCAGGTCGCCCGGCGGCTTGAACAGAAAACGCAGCCGCGTGCCATGCAGCCCGGGTTGCACTTCCGCGAGTTGCTCATCCTGCCATTTGGCGTCGCGGACTGTCTCACTGCCATCGCTGGTGCGCCGGGTAGTGACATGATGACAGGTGAGCGTGACCCGGAACCGGTACTTCGGGTTGTAGCCAAGCCGCAACTCCACCGCGCCCCCGACGTCACCCCCGAGGGCACCGGGAAAGGGATCCATTTTCAACGGCGTGGTCCCGAAGCGCCGCCAATTGAGCGTCTGGCGGATGGCCCAGGTTACCAGGCCGAGGCCCACCAGCGGAAAGATGAGTCCAACCAAGGCAAGCTGGTTGCCCTTGGCCAGCTCCCCGGGAAGAACGAACGGGATAGGCGAGGAAATCGCATTCCAGAAAATCGCAAAGCCCCACGCAACCCAGAGCATGGATCGGGCGTTGGAACGAATGCGGTTGTCCACCCATTCCGCCCTGGCCTGCCAGGCCGGGAGGCCGGGCGGCACCGGCTTCACCTTGCGGTTGAGGTACCACAACATCGCGGTACCGAAACCGCCAAATACGATAACGAAGATCAGCTTGAAACCCAGCAGGTCCCAGCGCAGGTCGCGATCGAAAATGGCCTCGGACGGATTACCGGTGTTGACCCATACAGTGGTCTGGTCCTGACTCTTGAGCCTGGCATAGGTATCGTGCTGCCAGTCCCCGACATTATCAGCGCCGCCATCGGCAATGCCGACACGATTACAGGTGTATTGCCGTCCGTAGTAATTGTAGCTGAAACGAGCGGTTACTTTATAGGTGGTACTGCCATCGGACGAGTTAGACTCCAGATCGACCGCCACGACCTCGGCCGGCACCTGCACCCAATCCTGCATACGTATGACATCCCACAGATTGGGGATCACACCGAGCAGCAGAAACGCAGCCCCGACACCAATAAACACCAGGCCGAACAGCATGCCGCCCCAGTAGCCTTCCCGCTTGTTCGCCGACGATTTCCCGGTCGCGCGTCTCATGCTGTTCCCCTGCACTGGCCCGCCCAGGGCCCCTGACACCCAAACGGCCCGCCAGGTAACTTCTTTAGAAATAACCACAGCTCAGACCCTGATGGAGTTCGGTAGGAGCGCCGTCCTCCGGCGCGATTCGCGGGCAGGAGGCCGTTCCTACAGTAGGATTTTTATTGCATCGATTGGGTACGCCTCAACAGGTGATCCTTTGGGGCTATACTGAAGTCACCTGTGAGCTGATACACCAACTACATCAATGGATGTGTCAAATCAATGTCTTTAATCTATTCCTCCACCTGCGCAAAGGCAGGTTGCGGGGAAATTCTTTACATTACAGGAGAACATCATGGGTGAGAACACACGACTGCATGACGGCATTGCCGGGGCACTGATCCTGCTCGGCACTGTGCTCGGATACCTGAGTAACCCCTTGTGGCTGCTGCTGCCGGCCATCATTAGCACACTGATGCTGCAAAGCGCCTTCAGTGGCTTCTGCCCCGTGTATTTCACCCTTGGCAAGCTGCGCGGGAAGTAAGGAATGATTGGGAACTCAGTGGGCCAGTACCCTTTATACACGTTTATGGGGACTGCCCCTTTTATCCGCCTGACACCCTTTTCCCTCTAGCCCCTTAGTGGAACAGGAGAGGGTATGAGATTCAGCGGTAAGAGACAGCGTTTCGGATGCGCGTGCCTGAGCACAGGCGTCACCTGGCCAGGCTTGTTGGCAATCATACTGCTGAGTTTACCCATCAGGATCGCTGCTGCGCTACAGCCCGAAGTAATTACCAATTGGTTAGGGATGCCATTCGTGACGATCCCTGCCGGCAGCTTCCAGATGGGCACCAGCGACCGCCAGGCAGCGATCCGGGAAATGGACGAGCCGAACCTGGACGCCTTTCGCGATGAGCAGCCGGTCCACGTGGTCAGGATCAGCCGCCCCTTCCTGCTCGGCCAGACAGAGGTCACGCAGGACCAATGGTTAAAGGTCATGGAGAACAGACCCGGACCGAAGGAGTACTGGGACCGGGTCGACTGGCGGGACCTGCCTGTGGTGAGCGTGTCCTGGCACATGGCTCAGCGTTTTACAGAAGAACTCAGCAAACTGGATCCGGATTACGACTACCGGCTTCCGACCGAAGCGGAATGGGAATACGCGGCCCGGGCAGTCTCGTCCGGATTGCGGCCGATGCCCGGCAACGAACTGCCGGAACATGCCTGGTTCATTGCCAGTTCGGGGGATCACCTGCATCCGGTGGCCACCCGCCGACCCAATGCGTTCGGCGTCTACGACATGCTAGGAAATACCTGGGAATGGGTGGCCGACTGGTATGCGCCAGACAGCTACGGCGATGGCGAGATGCGTATTGACCCAACGGGTCCCGCTGACGGTCGCTCCCGGGTGCGGCGCGGCGGCTCCTACCATTGTCCGTTGTTCCAGACCCGTCCAGGATACCGGTCGGCGAATACGCCTGACACCCGCTACTCGGTCATTGGTTTCCGGGTCGTCGCAATCGCCTTACCGTCGCAAGCCAACGGAACAGAAAAGCAATGGTGACAGAACACATTTTCTACTTACATTAGAGTTGAATGTGCTCTGCCACCTTTTTCCATCATAAAGATTCACCTCCAAGAACAAATTCTCACACAGTAATTCCAAATAACGCTTCTGCCCTTCAGAGAAACCAAATAAGGGACAGACCGACTTCTGTCCCGCTTATTTCGTACTCGTCCTGTGCAAGCACCCGGGAATAGTGTTTCAAGCGAAACCAAATGAACCGTTGATATGAAATATGCCAGTGATATCAGGGATTGAATTCCCTCTCCCATGAGAGGGAGTACCCCAGTTGGCATAAAAGGGCTGGGGTGAAGGTTGCCCCTGCGGTCGCTTCGGGCTCCTGCCCTCTCGCGACACTTATACGTCCCTGTATGTCGTCCTCGGTAACTGCTCTCTGCGTCTCCTAACGCGCCTGCTTTTGGTACTCTACCTCTGACGCTGCTTCGGGAAACCTGCCCTCTCGCGCCATCAATACCGAATCACACATGCTTGCGCATAATGGCAATCGTTATGTGTAAATCAAATGAATGAAATATCGGCAAACGTATTTTAGTCGAAGGACAGCGCTTGTTCGATAGCAGATAAGTCACGGGTGATTTTTACAAGGACACGCATGATGTGGCTTGTTGAACCCGATCTTGTTGCAGCTCGTAGCGGGCGGGTAGCAAGGTACAACGGCATTGCGGCCGTGTCAGGATGGGATTTAGCAGATGACGCATGAATTTGAAGAACTTGACTACCAGAAAACACCGCTGGGTGAAATAAGTCTCAGGCGCCGGGAGGAACCCAGGCTCGATGGGAAAATTCTCTACGAAGTGAAACTTGGCGACGAGTTCCTGATGTCCAGCCTGTTTACCAACGCCGAGATTCAGCTTGCGAGACTAGGGCTCGCCGCGCTTGAAGGCAGTGACCTGGACTTC
>JAOTTU010000172.1 GCA_029864225.1 Gammaproteobacteria bacterium
TTGTCGAATCCATGCTGGCGGCGGGGAAGGACTGGGGACGCAACTGGGCACCGCGTTCCGTCCTGCGTGCCGCCTGGCACTGGCGACGTGCCGTCAAGGAGGGCCTGGCGCAGCTGGAGACCGTTCGCGCGGACCGGCAACTGCTGCTGCGCTACGAGGACATGAAACAGGACCCCGCTGAACAGACGCGCCGGGTGCTGGAATTCATCGGGGTCGATGCCGACCCGGAACTCGTGACGCGCCTGTGCGAGTCTCCGGTCGAACTGAAAAAGTACGGCCATTTCGCCCGGCTGAGCGGCCATGTGGTGCAGGAGCCGGTGGCCTTCAGGCGCGCCCGCAAGGGCAGGCTCAATCCCCTGCAGAACCTGCTGGTCCGGCTGGTCAGCCGGGGCCAGGCCCGGCAGTTCGGTTACTAGCGGGACTGGACACCGCGGATGGGAATCGGCGTGCGCTTCAGGGACCGCTTTGTGCGTAATGCCGGCTGGATCGGTACCGCGGAGATGATGGCGCGGGTGTCGCGCCTGCTCACCGCCGTGGTGCTGGCGCGCTGCCTGGAACCGGTCGAGTTCGGCGTGGCGGCGATTGCCATGACGACCTACGAGCTGATCCGGGTATTCACCCAGAACGGCATCGGCGCGAAGATCGTACAGGTCGATGCGGCCAGCCTGGAGGCGACCTGCAATACCGCCTGGCGGCTGAACTGGATCGTCGCCATCGGCCTGGTGCTGGTGCAGTGCCTGCTGGCCTTCCCGGTGGCCTGGTATTATGACCACGCCAGCCTGGCCTGGATGGTGATGCTGCTGGCCGGAGTCTACCTGCTGATCCCGCTGTCCCAGGTGCAGGTGTTCCTGATCCAGCGCCAGAACCGCCTCAAGCCCATCGCCCTGCTGTCGGGCGCCCAGGTGACCGTCGACAACCTGCTCACCGCCGCGCTGGCGATCGCCGGGCTCGGCGCCTGGGCGGTGGTCCTGCCCAAGCTGCTGGTCACCCCGGTCTGGGTGTTCGGTATCCGCCGTTTCCAGTACTGGCGGCCGCAGCGCGGCGCGGGCCTGGGGCCGTGGCGCGAGATCGTGCGCTTCGGCAAGCATGTGCTCGGCGTCGAGGTGCTGAAGGCCATGCGCCTGCACCTGGACAACCTGGTCATCGGCCGCTTCCTGGGGCTGGAGGCGCTGGGCATCTACTACTTCGCCCGCAATGCCGGCCTGGGGATCAGCCTGTCGCTGATCAACTCCTTCAATACCGCCCTGTACCCGCATTTCTGCGAGGCCCGGGGTAACGCATCACAGCTGCGCGATAAGTTTCACTCCTCCCTGCAGACCATCGCCCTGATCGTGCCGCCGCTCATCATCCTGCAGGCCGCACTGGCGCCCTGGTATGTGCCGCTGGTGTTTGGCGAGCAGTGGTCAACGGCGGTGCCGGTGCTGATGCTGCTGTGCCTGTCGGCGCTGCCGCGCCCCTTTGGCGAGGGGGCCTCGCAGATGATGCGGGCGCTGGATCGTCCCGACGTGGATTTCTACTGGGGCGTGCTGTTCACCGGACTGTTCGTCAGTGCCGTGGTTGCCGGCCTGTCCGGTGGTGTAACCGGTGTCGCGCTCGCGGTGCTGCTGGTGCATGTGCTGGCGCTGCCGGCCTACACCCTGTGGGTGGAACGCCGCTTCCTGCCGGCGGGTGCGCCGGGCTGATGGGCGCTGAGGCCGGCCAGCCTCTGGTGCCGGTCGCGGAAGGGAGTACGACGGCCCCGCTGCGGATCGTACACCTGGCGGATACGCCCGGGCGAGGGGGGATCCACACCGTCATCGAGGCCCTCCAGCAGTCGCAGGCGGCCACCGGACGGCACTCTGTGCAGTGCACCGGACCGGGCGTCGGTGCCTTGCGGCGGTACCGGGCCGACGTCATCCTGCTGCACGCGGCCAGCCGCTGGCAGCGACTCCCGTGGCTGGTTTGCCTGCGCCTCCTGAACCCGCGGGCCCGGCTGATCCTGCATGAACACCATTACACCGCGGATGCGGAACAGCGTGCGCCCAGCCGGGTGCGTCTGCATGCCTTGCTGCGGGCCAGCTATCGGCTGGTGGACGCCGTGGTCGCGGTGTCCCGGGCCCAGGGTGACTGGCTGCGGGAACGGCGTCTGCTGCCCGACAACCGGCTGCACGTGATCCCGCCATGCCGCGACCTTGCCGGATTCCGGCAGGTGGCCTTGCCGGACTTCGGCCGGCCGCTGGTGCTGGGCGCCTACGGTCGCCTGCACCGGCAAAAGGGATTTGACCTGCTGATCGATGCGCTGCGGCGCCTGGCACCGGGCAGCGTGTACCTGCTGATCGGCGGCAGCGGGCCGGAGGAAGCGGCGCTCAGGCGGCGCGCGGCCGAGCTGCCGTGTGTGGAATTTACCGGTGCCCTGGATGACGTGCCCGCCTTCCTGGCGCGCTGCGATATCGTCGTGGTGCCGTCACGCTACGAGCCCTACGGGCTGGTGTGTCTGGAGGCACGGGCCGCCGGCCGGCCGGTGGTCGTCAGCGCCGTGGACGGGTTGCCGGAACAGCTTGCCGACTGCGGCCTGGCGGTGCCGCCCGGTGACAGCGTGGCGCTGGCCGGCGCGCTTGAGTCACTTGTCAAACAGCCGCTGCCGTTCTGGGCCGTCAATGCCCGGATCTCGACCCTGGGTGCCTGGACGCGCTACCAGGCAGCCTGGCAGTCGCTGCTGTTGAACAAGGCCAAGGAAAATCTGATCATGTCGTCATTCGGGGCGGAGCTGAGCCAAGACCCGGAATCCAGTAGTTGCTAATCAGGCGTTTACTGGATTCCGGCTGTCGCCGGAATGACGGAAGCCGGGGGGGCAAAAAATAGCCACGGAATCCACGGAAGGACACGGAACGATAAAATCATTAAGTGCCAGATAAAAGGTTGGCAGGCGTCTCGCAGGCGCGAACCAGCTTACCGAAGAAGTGAGAAGTAAAGAGTTAGAAGTCGAGGCACTTCTCTGCGCCCTCGACTTCTCTCGGCAACTGCGTCCTGCGTTGCTCCACCTCCTGCATCCATGTAGTCGTGCGGTGAATTGGGAGTTCAGCCGATCACGACTGGATTCCGGCGTTCGCCGGAATGACGATAGATGCGTGGATTGGGTCCTTCCTGACGCAGGCAGGTCACCACTTCCAGTGGCCGGAATGCACCGGCCGGGTCCAGTTGTCCGCGGGCCGCTTGTGCCAGTCGGTGTTCGTGTTTCTGCCGGAGAAGATGAAGTCCAGGTATTCCGGGTAGGCCTTGCCGAGGTCGTTGTACTCGCTGGGCAGCCGCCAGTCCTGCGGGAATACCTGCGCGAAGGGGTAGCCGTTGGCATCGCTGAAGCCGGTCAGGCCGTCCTGCTGGTTGCGCGAGCCGGCCAGCACCGGGGCCTTGTCCTGGCGGTGGATCTCGTAGCCCGTGTTGCGCACGTAGAGGTAGGGATCAAACGGCGGGCTCTCCAGCGCGGACAGGGCAAGCGGGTTGTCCAGCGTCACGTGCAGGGTGAACCGGTGGCCCCTGAGCAGGGGTCGCCGCCAGTCGGTGTTGACGAAGTACTCGATCCCGGTGTCGGGGTCAATATCGGACCACAGGTTGCGGGTGTCCTCGAAGGGGGCGATATCGAGGTCACCGAGCAGGTTGATCGCGACGGGGTAGCCGGGCAGGGTGGTATTACCGGGATCGAAGACGCTGATGCTGCCGCTGCCCGTGACGGCGGCGGGCAGCCCGATGCGCAGGTGCCAATCATGGCTGTAGTCCGAACCGCGTGCCACCAGGTAGCCCTCGGCACCGATGGCGGTGATGTTGCCGCCCTGGTCCAGGTCGGTGTACACGCGGTAGGCCACCACCAGGTCGTTGAAATCATAGTCACCGCGATACGGGAACAGGTCCTCGTAGGCCGCAAGGTAATGCCCGGTCGATGACGGGTAGTAGGCACGACCGTTGCCACCCCCGGTGAAAAAGGTCTCTGCCGGCAACAGCAGCGGCGCCTCGGTGGTACCGGGGGCCAGTGCGTCCAGGTAGGCAGCATCCACTGCAGTGAGGATGGCCACGTCCTT
>JAOTTU010000173.1 GCA_029864225.1 Gammaproteobacteria bacterium
GGGTGATCACCATATGAACGTTGTCGCCCCGGGTATGGGTGTCGATCGTCTTCACCGGGGTGGCGAAATCCAGGACATCCAGGCGGCGTTCGAGTTCGGCGGGCAACTGGGCACGGTAGAAGTCGACAATTACCTTGCCGCCTTCCTGCTGCATGTCAGCAGGTGTGGAGGGATCGGACAGGCTGACGATCACGCGGCCCTGGCCTTCCTCACCGCGCCGGAAGTCCACGTTCTCGATTTGCGGACGGGCACTGCCCTTGGCCTGTGCGACCATGGCGGTTGCGATGCTTTGTTGTTTGCCGCTGCCCTGAACGGTCACAATGACCTTGTTGCCTTCCGCGCGTGTCTCATAGGGAACCATACTCACCAGGTTGATGATCACGCGGGTGCGTCCCTGTGCCTCGATGGCCGTGACGCTTTCTGCCATGCCGATGCCGATGCTTTGTGTGCGTTGGGCGAGACCGTTCCTGGTGTTCGGCAGGTCCAGGGCAATGCGTGCCGGGTTGTCAATGGTGAAGCTCAGCGGAGCAGCGGCCGGACTGCTCAGCGTGAGCGTTATCTGGGCCTTGTTACCAGGCAGCCCGGCAAAGTCAATCGCCGTCAGGGCGTTGTCTGTTGCCGGATCGGCGGCCTGGACGGATGCGAGGCCGCCGGCAAGGAACAGGGCACAGGCAGCCAGGTATGCCATCCAGCTGCCAGTGTGCCGGCTCGAGAATAGGTTGCTTAACGATGCGGTCATTGCGATGCCCCCGTGGGATTATTCGCTGATTGCAATCGAGGCCTGGCGTTCCATCCAGCCTCCGAGTCCATCAGGAATGATTTCCATTAGTTCAACTTCGAATTCTGACACACGGACAATCTTGCCGTAATTCTGTCCCATGTAATGACCGTGCTGTACACGGTGAATAGTTTCCTCGGTATCCAGTATCAATGCCCAGGAATCCTGGTCCTGCTCCAGGGTGCCGACCATGCGCAGGCTGTCCAGCGGGTATTCTTCCAGGGGTTCTCTGGCGCGGTCGAAGTCCGGCTTGATCCCGCTGCCACCTGCCTGTGCCACCGATGTCGGTGCATGGGCAAAAGTCGGCTCTGTGAAGGGATCGCGCAGCTCGTTTGCCTGGTAGATATATGATTCGAAGGGCTCGAATTCCGGCAGCGGCTCGATCGACGAGCGTTGCTGGTCTTTGGTTTCCTTGACATAGGTCTCGAGGTCTGCAGTCGGATTATCGGTACAGGCAGCCATGCTGCCGGACAGGGCGATGGCAGTCAGCCAGCGCAGCATATTGTTGCAGCCCCACTTCATTATTTGCCTGCCTCCTGGGTCCGCTCATCCTGTTCGAGATAGCGATAGGTCTTGGCTATAAGGTTCATGACCAAGGGGGAATCTTTGGTTTTCCTCTTGGCTATGCTGACGTTATGCAGCGTCACAATGCGCGGCAGCGATGCGACACCGCTGACAAAATTGCCGAATTCGTGGTAGTCGCCGATGACGGTGATATTGATGGGCAGTTCCGCGTAGAATTCCTGGGGCCTCTCGCCCTGCGGCTTGAATAATTCGAATTCGAGGCCGCTGGCCAGGCCGGTCTGGGAGACGTCGACGAGCAGGTCGGCGACCTCGGTCTTGTTGGGCAGTTGCCGCAGCATGGCGCCGAAGGACTCGCGCATCTCTGCGAGTTGCTGCTGGTAGGCCTCGAGGTTGGCGGCCTTTTTGGCCTTCCTCTCGAACTGGACCTTCAGGTCCTTCTCCTTGGCGGCCAGATTTTCCAGGTCGACCAGCTGGTCCTTGGTGTGGAACCAGTAGCCAAGGAAGATCACGCCCAGCATGAGAAACAGGATGACGATGGCGCGCGCCGCTGCCGGCCAGATCGCGACATTGGCAAGATCGAGATCACCCAAATCCAGGTTCACGATGCCCCCCCGGCCGATACTGCCGGCTCGTCTTGAGGTGGTTTGGGTGTTTTCTGGCGGCCACGCAGGGTGAAATTGGCCAAACGACGGCGGTCAACTTCCTTGGTTTGGATGAGGTCCAGACCTGGTCCGGTCAGCCAGTCGGATGCGTCGATGTTACGCATGTAGTCGGATACCCGGGCGTTGGACTGTGCGACCCCTTTCATGGTCAGGCTCTTGTCCTTCTGGGTGAAGCTTTCCAGGTGAACCCCTTCCGGCAGGGAGCGGACCAGCTCATCCATAAGGTGCACACTTTCCGGCCGGCTGCGCTGCAGCTCCTGGATGACGTTCATGCGCGCCAGCAGGTCGGCCTTGAGTCTCTCGAGTTCCTTGATTTCCCCGATGCGCTGGTCGAGGGTTTTTATCTCCTGTTGTAAAAAGGCGTTGCGCTGGTTCTGGTTGTCGATCAGTCCGCTGACATGAAGATGGGCCAGCAGGACGACGAGGCAGGCAATGATGACCGATCCGCCCGCCATGAAGGCGAATTCATGCTGCTTCTGCTTGCGCAGCTCTTCGCGCCAGGGCAGCAGGTTGATCTTTGCCATGTCAGTCGAAGCTCCTCAGGGCAAGTCCGCAGGCCACCAGCAGGGAGGGCGCATCATTGCTGAGTGATTGGGGTTTTACGCGTGCCGATAACGACATGGAGGCAAACGGGTTGGCGATGCTGGTTTCCACCCCCAGTCTTTCCTGTATCAGTTCATCTACACCCGGGATCGATGCACTGCCACCGGCCAGCACCACGTGGTCGACCTTGTTGTGGGGGCTGGATGAATAAAAGAACTGCAGGGAACGGCTGGCCTGCTGTGCCATGGCCTCCTTGAACGGCTCGAGCACGTCGGTGACATAATTTTCCGGCAGCCCGCCCTGGCGCTTGGCCATCCCGGCCTCCTCGTAGGACAGGCCGTAGCGGCGCATGATCTCTTCGGTCAGCTGTTTGCCGCCGAAGACCGTGTCCCGTGTATAGATGCTCTTCAGGTCGTGAATGACGTTGAGGGTGGTCATGGTCGCGCCGACATCGATGACCGCGATAGTGTGGTCCACGCCCTGGTCGGGGAGCTGGTCTGCCAGCAGCGCAAAGGCGTTTTCACTGGCAAAGGACTCCACGTCCATGATGTCGGATTCCAGCCCGCCAGTCTCGATGGCGGCGGTACGCATATCGACGTTCTCGCTGCGGCAGGCGGCCAGCAGCACGTCGACGGTTTCCGGATTCTTTTCCGAGGGCCCGATGACCTCGAAGTCGAGATTGACCTCGTCAAGCGGATAGGGGATGTACTGATCGGCCTCGAACTCGATCTGGGTTTCCAGGTCATTATCGGAAAGCCCGGCAGGCATGGTGATGATCTTGGTAATCACCGAGGAGCCGGCAACGGCAACCGCGGCATGGCGTGTCCGCGTACCGGAGCGCTTGTGGGCCCGCCGGATGGCTTCACCAACGGCCTCCACATCAGTGATATTCTTTTCTACGACGGAATTCGGGGGCAGGGGCTCGACGGCGTAGGTCTCTACACGATAACGTGTGCCACTTCGACTCAGCTCCAGCAGTTTGACGGCTGTGGAACTGATATCCAGTCCGATTAGCGGTGGTTTCTTCCGTTTGAACATTTGCGCGAGCGGCACAATATTTCCTTTATTTACCCAACTGTTGGACAGCAAAGGTAGCTTCGGGCATTAGAGAACATTGCCAACTGTTTGTCAACCAATGTTTAACCCGTCACTAGTGTCATGGTAATAGTTATCGGATGATTTCCGCCATGGTTAAGCAAAAAATTTATAATAGAGCGAATATTTATAGTTATATGTCGTCTATCCTACTCGTTCTTTGAACCCGATCACAGGTCTGTGCCCAATATGAGTTTCCGCCGCCTTGGACGACTTCTTCTGTTTGCCGTTTTTGCAGGCAGCGTTGTTTCCGCCCTGCTGTTCGCTGCATTTTATATCAAGATTGCACCCCAGCTGCCCTCGATCGAGGTCCTCAAGGATATCCAGCTGCAGGAACCATTGCGGGTCTATACGCGCGACCGGATGCTGC
>JAOTTU010000174.1 GCA_029864225.1 Gammaproteobacteria bacterium
CGTGCAAACTGAAATCCTGCCCAACCGGCAGGCGATACTATGCACGCGGCGGCGCCGTACACCGGGGGAGCAGGTACCGTGGATGTTTCACCTGCTGGCAGCACCTGGCGCGGTTGGCGACGAGCCGTCTTACGAGACTGACCGCGCCAAATTTATCGGGCGGGGCCGAACGGCGGCCAATCCGGTGGTACTTGATAGCAGTGATAGCCCCTCCCGATTGTCGAACACGGATGGTTCGGTGCTCGATCCTATCGTGGCGATCCGCCGCACCATCAGCTTGTCGCCCGACGAATCGGCGACCGTGCAGATCATCTCCGGTGTCGCAGACACACGCGAAGCAGCACTGGCTTTACTTGAGAAATATTGTGACCGGCACTTCGTTGAGCGTGCCTTTGAACTGGCATGGTTCCAGAGTCAGGAGGTGCTGCGCCACCTCAACGCAATCGAAGCCGATGCACAGGTCTATGGCCGCCTGGCCACCTCCGTCATTTACAGCAATGCCTTGCGTCGCGCCGCGCCCAGTGTCATTGCCCGCAACCAGCTCGGCCAGTCCGGGCTCTGGAGCTTTGCCGTATCGGGCGATCTGCCTGTCATCCTGTTACGTATTGGCAATCTAAATCGCATCGACCTGGTAAAACAAGTGCTGCAAGCCCATGCCTACTGGCGGATGAAGGGCCTGACTGCGGACCTGGTGATCATAAACGAGGATTTCTCGGGCTACCGAGCGGTTTTGCAGGACCAGATCATGGGGCTGATCAACGCGGGTCCCGAAGCGCAAATTATCGATAAGCCGGGCGGGGTCTTCGTGCGGCGCGCGGAAGAGCTTTCTGAGGAGGATCGGGTCTTGTTCCAGACGGTCGCTCGCGTTGTGCTCACCGATAGCGCCGAGACATTGGTCGAGCAGGTGCAACGCCGCGTAGCGGCAGAGCGCTTGCCGAGCCGTCTGGAGCCATTGCTGCAACCGATAGCTGAACCGCTCCATCCGCTATTGGCGCGCGAACGCATTTTCTTCAACGGTCTGGGGGGCTTCACGCCCGACGGACGCGAATACGTCGTCACCCTCGAGCCGGGTCAGAGCACGCCGGCGCCGTGGGTCAATGTCATCGCCAGCCCGCACATTGGCACGGTCGTCAGCGAGAGCGGTAGCGCGTATACCTGGGTGGAAAACGCCCACGAGTTCCGGCTGACCACTTGGCATAATGACCCGCTTAGCGACAGCAGCGGCGAGGCGCTCTACATCCGCGATGAGGAAACGGGTGCGTTCTGGTCGCCGACGCCGTTGCCCGCGCCCGGTCAGTCGGGATATGTATGCCGGCACGGGTTTGGATACAGCGTGTTCGAGCATTACGAAGCCGACATCTCCTCGGAACTGTTTACCTACGTCGCGATGGACGCGCCGGTGAAGCTCGTAGTGGTAAAGCTGCGCAACCATTCCAAGCGCCCGCGTCGATTGTCGCTGACCGGGTATTTGGAACTGGTGCTCGGTGAGTGGCGACACGCCAATCTGATGCACATTGTTACCGAAACGGATCCGCACAGCGGGGCGCTGTTTGCCCGCAATGCTTACGGCCGCGAATGCGCCAATCGGGTCGTCTTTGCGCACGTCAGCGAGCCAGAGCGTACGCTGACCGGAAACCGTACAGAGTTTATTGGCCGCAACGGCTCGCTGGCCAGCCCGGCGGCTATGCGCCACAAGCGTTTGTCGGGCAAGACAGGTGCCGGCCTTGATCCGTGCGCCGCGATACAGACCCAGATCGAACTGGCCGACGGACAGGAGCGCGAGATCGTGTTCGTATCCGGCGCGGCCCGCAACACCGCCGAAGCGCAGCATTTCATTCAGCGATTCGGCGGACCGGCCGGCGCACGGCAGGCATTGGAAGAGGTGTGGGGACACTGGAACCGCACCCTGGGCGCGGTGCGCGTGGAGACGCCGGATCCAGCGTTGGACGTGTTGACCAATGGCTGGCTGGTCTACCAGACACTTTCCTGCAGGCTCTGGGGCCGCAGCGGGTATTATCAGTCCGGCGGTGCCTACGGTTTCCGCGATCAATTGCAGGACACCATGGCGCTGATCCATGCGACCCCGTGGCTCGCCCGCGAGCAGTTGATCCGTTGCGCCGAGCGCCAGTTCCTCCAGGGTGACGTGCAACACTGGTGGCATCCGCCTGGCGGGCAAGGCGTGCGCACACATTTCTCCGATGACTATCTGTGGCTACCGTATGCGACTTGTCGATATGTGCTGACGACAGGTGATACGGGAGTACTCGACGAGTCAGTACATTTCCTGGAGGACCGCGAGTTGAATCCGGAAGAGGAGGCTTACTACGACCAGCCGCAACGTTCGGCTGAAGTGGCAAGCCTCTATGAGCATTGCGTGCGTTCCATCAAACATGGGTTACGCTTTGGCGAACATCAATTACCACTGATGGGCTGTGGCGACTGGAACGATGGCATGAATCTCGTCGGTCGTGATGGCAAGGGCGAGAGCATTTGGCTGGCGTGGTTCCTGTACGAGAACCTGCAGCTGTTTGCAGGCCTGGCGCGTGGCCGGGACGACGCGGCCTTTGCCGAGGTATGCACCGGGCAGGCTGCTCTGCTGCGAAACAACATTGAGGCTAATGCCTGGGACGGCGAGTGGTATCGGCG
Source organism: Gammaproteobacteria bacterium (assembly GCA_029864225.1). Lineage (GTDB taxonomy): Bacteria > Pseudomonadota > Gammaproteobacteria > UBA9214 > UBA9214 > CAMYJZ01. Next base: position 2,647 of record JAOTTU010000174.1, read on the forward strand.
GGCCTATTTCGATGATGGCACACCCCTGGGTTCGTCCGACAATGACGAATGCCAAATCGATTCGATCAGCCAGAGTTGGGCGGTCATTTCGGGCGGCGGCGATCCCCTGCGAGCCCGCCAGGCGATGGCGGCGGTGGACAAGCGCCTGGTGCGCCGCGATGCACAGTTAATCCAGCTGCTCGCTCCGCCGTTCGATAAATCAGCGCTTGAGCCCGGTTATATCAAGGGCTACGTGCCCGGCGTCCGCGAGAACGGTGGCCAATATACCCATGCTGCGATTTGGACCACGATGGCGTTTGCCATGATGGGTGACAGTGAACGCGCGTGGGAATTGTTTGCCATGCTTAATCCCATCAATCACGGTAGTGGGCCTGCGGAGATCGAACGTTACAAGGTCGAGCCGTACGTTATGTGCGCTGATATTTACGGTGCGCCGCCACATACAAGCCGGGGCGGCTGGACCTGGTATACAGGGGCGGCAGGCTGGATGTACCGGCTGACAGTGGAAACACTACTGGGCCTGCAGCTGGAAGTGGGCCATCTGCGCATTGCACCGTGTATCCCGGCCCATTGGGAGTCGTACAAAATCCACTACCGCTATCGCGGGACTTTCTACCACATTACAGTCAAGCGCATCGGTGGAAAGCCGGAGCATGCAATCCGCGTGACGGTAGACGGTGCCGTGGTAAATGGAGCTGGCGTAGATGGGGCAGGGCGACCGCAGGGCATGATCCCCCTTGTGGACGACCGCCGGGAGCACCACGTCGTGGTGGATCTGGGCTAAAGGCAGGTTGAATTGCCGATATCCCTGCGCTGGAAGGTTTTGACATTGATTAACGATGCGGGACACAGGAGTGGCCGGCCGCGGATGAGTGTGGCACACTGTGCGCCTGTGTAGCGACTGCGCCTGATCCTGCGACCAGCCTTGCGCTCGTATCCTGAGTTTCCATGAATGAGTCTGGCCTGTCCGTGTGCGATGTGCACCCGTGGCGAGAGGTCGGCTGTGACGAAGAATGCCTGATTTGGCAATTCCGCCAGTCTGGTTCCGGACAGAGGGGTTTGATATGAATCGGGATGTTGTTGATGGCACCGCAAAGACGCTGAGCGTGCGCTCATGCGTTCACAGGAGAGGGTATCCCAATGCCATCGCAGATCGGTAGTGGCGGCCGGGGTGGACCCTGGGGTAACGGGGGAACACCCCCTGATCTTGAGGCCCTGGTCCGGCAGGGGCAGGACCGGCTCAGGCAGATCCTGCCGAGTGGCAGCCCGCGCGGAGTCATCGTCCTTGCCATCCTCGCACTGGTCGGCCTGGGCGCATGG
>JAOTTU010000175.1 GCA_029864225.1 Gammaproteobacteria bacterium
CTTACAGCGGGGCGTGGGGCTGGTTGAATGCAGCCAATTCTGAATTGATGGTACGCAATACACCCGGCGGGTCGTCCGCCTGGGTCACCGGACGCCCGATGACCAGGTAGCTGGAGCCGTTGCCGATCGCATCGACCGGCGTCATCACGCGGCGCTGGTCATCCACCTGGCTGCCGGACGGCCTGATCCCCGGCGTGACCAGCCGGAAACCGGCACCGAAGCGCGCGCGCAGCTGCGCGGTTTCGCGCGAGGAGCACACCACTCCGTCGAGGCCGCACCGATGCGCCAGTGTCGCGAGGCGGATGACATTGTCCTGTGCTGTGCCGGACAGGCCAACCGCATGCAGGTCACTCTCATCCATGCTGGTCAGGATGGTGACGGCAACCAGCAGCGGCGGCTTGCTGTCCTGCTGCAGCGCCTCGCGTGCTGCTATGAGCATGCGTTCGCCGCCCAGGGCATGCACATTCAGCATCCACACGCCCAGGCCGGCGGCCGCGCGACAGGCCCTGGCGACGGTGGTGGGGATGTCGTGAAACTTCAGGTCCAGAAAGACCTCGAAACCCTGCTCGGCAAGTGCGCCGATGAACTGTGGGCCGGCGCTGGTAAACAACTCTTTGCCGACCTTGAGCCGGCACTGGCCGGGTTCCAGGCGCCTGACCAGCTGCCAGGCCGATTCTGCATCCGGGTAGTCCAGTGCCACGATGACCCGTGGACCGAGATTCTCGCCTTGACTCATGTGTTGTGTATTCCGTTATATATCGCGCCCGCGGGGCACTCCTACAGCACTGCAATATATTGTAGAACCGTAGGATGGGCAAAGGCCGCAAGGCCGTGCCCATCAAACCCCAGGTGTTGGGCACGCGGTGCTTTGCCCAACCTACCATTGATCCGACCTGCGGTTGCTGCTGCCTTATCACGCCCGCGGGGCGCGATAAAGACTACTCCCCCTCGACACCGTGTATCGGCTTGACGGTATTCCAGTGCTTGCAGCCCGGGCACTGCCAATGGATGGCCTTACCCGAGAAGCCGCAATCATGGCAGGCATACACGGGCTTGTTTTCCTGCAGCTGGTCCGTGATTTTTTTCAGGATCATCAGGTTCTCGCGCCTGGCACCGTCACAGTCCTCCAGGTTCAGCTCGATGAAGCGGGCCAGTCCACGCACCGAGGGCCGCCTGTCGAGCTGAGCGGCAATAAAATCAGAGGCCGCCTGCGCACCGCGCTCCCGGGCCAGCAGGTCTGTCAGGACCAGCACCGGCGAGACGCCGTTGTAACGCGGAATGGCATCGCGCAGATAATCGATCATGCTGTCGATGTTACCCAGTGACTGGTGACAGGCATACATCCGGTCGAGCACCTCGGGCAGCAACTCGATATCCTGTTTTTCGATCTGGCGGTAGGCCATCAATGCCGCCTCGGGATGACCCGCCTGCTGCTCGATGTCGCCCAGCAGGATACTGGCGCGCGCGCAGCCCTTGTCACGCTCCATGGCCTGCGCCAGTAAACCACGGACCTTGTCAGCATCACCCCGCTGGCGCGCCTGCTCGGCCAGTTCACAATAATACTGGGCAATAATGGGACTGGCAGGCTGGACCCCGACCTGTTCCATCTTTTCCGCTGTCTTGATGGCGTTGTCCCATTCATGTTCCTGCTGGTAGATATCCAGCAACAGGGGAAGCACACGTTCGAGGTAAACATTATTCTGCTCCAGTTCACTGAACATGCCCTCCGCCCGGTCCAGCAGTCCTGCACGCATGTAGTCCTGGCCCAGTTCCAGCAGGGCATCACTGCGTTGCTCGTTACTCAGGGATTCGCGAGCAATCAGGTTCTGATGAATACGGATGGCCCGGTCGACCTCGCCGCGCCTCCTGAACAGGTTGCCGAGAGCCAGGTGGGTTTCAAAGGTATCAGCGGTGACCTCGAGCATGCGGATGAAGACATCGATCGCCTTGTCGGGCTGCTCGTTGAGAAGGTAGTTCAGGCCCTCGAGGTACTGCGGACTGAGGATGGTCTCCGGACAACTGCGCGGTTTTGCCTTGCTGCGGGTGGCGGCAATCCAGCCGCCCAGGGCGGCAACCGGCAGCAACAGCCAGATCAGTTCCTGCATGACCGGGGCCGTGGTATGTCGTTAACAGCCATGTTCGGGATTACGTCCCATACGCATCGGGCACCTGCAGCCAGAGGAAAGATACGGCGCCTGTACAGAACACCGGGTCACGGGTCGGACGCGCGCCCGTCGGATTCAGTTGATGCATAGTGGAGGCAGTGGCTGGCTATTGCTCACCGGCTTGCGGGAACAACAACCCACCCTGCACAGACTGCCTTGCAGCTAGAACAACTCCCTGCTGCGCTGGAAACTGGTATTCACCCGTTCCCTGAGTTCCTTACCCGGCTTGAAATGCGGCACGTACTTGGCGGCCAGTGCGACCGACTCGCCCGTTTTCGGGTTTCTGCCGATGCGCGGCGGACGATAATGCAGGGAGAAACTGCCGAACCCCCTGATCTCGATCCTCTGGCCGGTAGCCAGTGCATGACTCATCTGGTCAAGCAGACTCTTGACCGCAAGTTCAACATCCTTGTGGTTCAGATGACTGTTCTTTGTCGCCAAGATTTCAATCAATTCAGATTTTGTCATTTCTCCACCCACCTGGATTATAAAATTGTTCCAGTTATGCCGCGCCTAAGCAGGTTAATCATCCCCGTTCATTTGCTGCTTGAGCACGTCCCCCAGATTTGTTTTTGCCTCGGTACTCTCCGAACCATAGTCTTGCATCATCGCGGCTTCATCATCACTGTCCTTCGCTTTGATCGACAGGCTGATCGTCCGGCTCTTGCGGTCCACGCCCATGAACTTGGCCTCGACCTCATCCCCCACCTTCAGAATGGTGCGCGCGTCCTCGATCCGGTCACGCGACAGCTCCGATGCACGCAGGGTGCCTTCGACACCGTCACCCAGATCGATGATAGCCGCCTTGGCATCGACTTCTATGACAACCCCCGTGACGAAGCTGCCCTTGCTGTGCTCGGCAACAAAGTTCGAATACGGATCCTTCTCGAGCTGCTTGATTCCCAGCGAAATGCGCTCACGTTCGGAGTCGACCGACAACACGACCGCTTCAATCTCCTCGCCCTTGGAATAGTTGCGCACCGCATCTTCACCCGGCTCGTTCCAGGAGATATCAGAAAGATGCACCAGACCGTCGATCCCGCCATCCAGGCCGATGAAGATGCCGAAATCGGTGATCGACTTGATCAGGCCCTTGACATGCTCGCCCTTGTTGTGGGTGGCAGCAAACTCGTCCCAGGGATTCGGGAAACACTGCTTGACACCCAGCGAGATGCGGCGCCGCTCCTCGTCGATGTCGAGTACCATGACCTCGACCTCCTGGCCGATGTGCACAGCCTTGGAAGGGCTGACATTCTTGTTGGTCCAGTCCATCTCGGAAACGTGCACCAGGCCTTCAACGCCCTCCTCGATTTCAACGAAGCAGCCGTAATCGGCGATATTGGTGATCTTGCCGAACAGGCGCGAACCGGAGGGATAGCGACGCGCCAGATCCGCCCAGGGATCCTGGCCCAGCTGTTTCATTCCCAGTGACACGCGGTTGCGCTCGCGATCGAACTTGAGAACCTTGACATCGATCTCGTCACCGACATTGACGATCTCGGAAGGATGCTTGACGCGCTTCCAGGCCATATCGGTGATATGCAACAGGCCGTCGATACCGCCGAGGTCGACGAACACGCCGTAGTCGGTGAGGTTCTTGACAATGCCCTTGACCACCATGCCTTCCTGCAGGCTTTCCAGCAGCGCCTCGCGCTCGGCACTGAACTCGGTCTCCACCACGGCGCGGCGCGAGACCACGACATTGTTACGGCGCTTGTCCAGCTTGATGACCTTGAACTCGAGTTCCTTGCCTTCCAGGAAGACCGGATCACGCACCGGGCGCACGTCCACCAGTGAACC
>JAOTTU010000176.1 GCA_029864225.1 Gammaproteobacteria bacterium
TGATCTTAAATGTTAAGGAACCTCTGATCTGTCGTCATTCCGGCCTGCGCCGGGATGACGGGATTATAATTAAGAGCTTCCTTAATGTTCTATTGCGAGACCAGTCGCCTCTCATGCATCAGGATCAGGCGTATCAATATCGCTCCGGACGGATAGTCGGCCCATGTCACAGAATCCACATGCCGATGCACGCGATCATGCCGGCGCTCAAAACCAATGTTTCTTTTTGAAAACAAGCAGCATACCAACCCCTAATAGCGTCATCCCACCCAGTGCGAAAAAGTACGCATATCTTAATTTCAGCTCGGGCATGTATTCGAAGTTCATGCCGAAAATACCGGCAAACAGTGATAGTGGTAAAAACACGGCTGATATAACCGTCAGTACCCGCATAATTTCATTGGTGCGATGTGCCACAGCTGAAAAATGCAACTGCACCAGTGACTCCACCGAGTTTTGCTGCTCCGCTGCATATTTCATGACTCGATTAATATGCTCCAGCAAGTCGTTATATCGCACCGAGATATCGTCATCCATTTCAACATTGGTATTATCCCGCCACTGTGTAATCGCTTGTTCCTGCTCCTGACAGATGATCTCAAAGGTACGTAATTTATTGCGGTGATTCAACAGGGTCATCCAGTCATTAAAGGGATTCTTGGGATCCAGCAGGTCATTGCGCCAGGTCTCCAACTGCAGCGTAAGCGGCTCTCGCAAAGCCATGAAACGGTCTGTGACTGCACTTAGAATGAGGTGCATGAGCCCGGCCGGACGCATAGGCACACGGGCATGATGTTTGCTGAGTCGTTCTTTTATCAGTGGTATGGAGCGACTGTCTTCAGGACGAATCGTTACCAGCAAACGTTCAAATAGAAACAAGGCGGTAGGTTTGGACTCAAATGCATCAATCTTTATTTCAGAGGACAGACCGCGAAATATCACCATTTCATATTCACTGGTCAAGTCCGAATAGGACGGATGCTGGACATTTTCCGCGTCTTTTATGTGGCGCTCATGTATGGTAACGCCGGTAAGATGCTTCACTATGTCAGGCCATCCCGGTTCCGAGCCGCGTACTATATCCAGCCAGATAAACCCTTCCGAGGGCAATTCATCCACCGATTCCAGCGCGGAAGGTTTTTCTCGGGATAAGAAATACAGTATTTCCATAAAGACCTCCGGTTATAGTTGGGTGCGCCTGGCATTCCAGGATGTAAATCGTTACCGCCGGCTTCCCGCCCGTTATGGTTTTCCGTAGCCATATGCTGCCGAGCAGCTGCTTCGTCGATCGCCGCAATATCTTGCTAAATGCTGTCAGGTTTCCTGCTTTCGGTGTCCGCGAGTTATTGCTTTGCCACAGTGAGGGCATATAGTATCTTTCTGCACAGATCGAAGCTCTTCGAGGAACGCCGCCCCGAGGACCGCCGTCGGCAGCGCGAACATGCCAATCCCGAAAATCGCTACCAGTGAACCGAAGATCTTTCCCCAGGCAGTCACTGGATAGATATCCCCGTAACCCACCGTAGTCAGGGTGGCGATGGCCCACCACATGGCCGCCGGTATACTGGAAAATGCCTCGGGTTGAGCCTGTTGCTCTACCGCGTACATCAAACTTGAAGACAACAGCAGCAGCACGCCCATCAGAATGAGCGTGAGCAGTAACTGCAATCGAGTCGCCACCAATACCCTGCCGAATATCTGGAGGGTCTGAGAATAGCGGGCAATCTTGGCCATCCTGAGGAGCCGGAATACGCGAAGAATCCTCAGGATCCGCAGATCTGTGGTAATGAATGAAAGATAGAACGGTAGTATGGCCAGGAGATCGATCAGAGCCAGTGGACTCACGGCATAGCGCAAGCGCCCTTTGACGGGATGGCTGTAGCGCGGATCTTCGACGCAGGCCCATACCCTCAGCACATACTCACAGGAGAAAACAACAACGGAAAAAATCTCAAACAGCCTGAACATGGAGTGATAGCGCGTTCCAAGTGGCTCAACACTCTCGGCAACGACAGCTGCAACATTGAGGAGAATGAGCGCGAGAAGCAACTGGTCGAAGGCACGACTGCGTGAGTTTCCATCAACTGCCACAGTCAACACCCCGAAGGTTCGCCGTCTCACTGATGACATTGGGCTAGCAGTCATGATTACCCCCAACAACGCGCTTCATTACCATGTTTCAAAACAAAATAATGATTTAACGTAATAATCAACGAACACCTCACTCAAGTCTACTAATTTGTAGTCGTTGCGCCCTGATCTTACAGTTACCGGTTCGGTGAAAGCATCCTTGTCAAGTCAAGTTCAAGCATTGATGCAGACTGATAACACTGTCTGAACCAGGGCCTGTCAACACTGAACAAATCGTCGAGTGCTGCCACAATCCAGTCCCTGGCAGCTCTAATTCCTACTTCCGGGGGTTCTATTTCAACGCTCAACTATGGTTGAATATACCCATCTTCAACCACGCAGACGAAAGATCACAATGGAAATTTCAACGATTACCACCCAACCCTTTTCTGACCAGCGCCCTGGCACCTCCGGTCTGCGTAAAAAAGTCAGGCAATTTCAGACGCCCCACTACCTGGAAAACTTTGTCCAGTCGATATTCGACACCCAGACAGACCTCAAGGGCGGCACACTTGCCCTGGGTGGTGATGGCCGTTATTACAACCGGCAGGCGATACAGATCATTATTCGCATGGCGGCAGCTAATGGTGTGGCTAAAGTAATTGTTGGTCAAAGCGGCCTGCTCTCCACACCGGCCGCCTCCTGCATCATCCGCAAATACCGGACCAACGGCGGCATCATTCTCTCCGCCAGCCACAATCCGGGAGGCCCGGACGAGGACTTCGGCATCAAGTTCAACACAGCCAATGGTGGCCCGGCCCCGGAGGGTGTCACTGAGGCAATCTTCGCACGCACCCGGGAGATAACCGAATACCGGACCCTCGCCTCAGAGGAGATCGACCTCGATACCATCGGCGTCCTGTCGCTGGGAGAATCCCGTGTGGAGATCATCGACCCAGTGGCGGACTACGCTGCTTTGATGGAACACCTGTTTGATTTCAAGCGCATTCATCAATTGTTCAATTCCGGGCACTTCAGCATGCGCTTCGACGCCATGCACGCAATCACCGGTCCCTACGCCAAACGCATTCTGGAAGAGACACTGGGTGCGGAACCCGGCACCGTGATCAATGGTGACCCCAGGGAGGACTTCGGCGGTGGTCACCCCGACCCCAATTTGGTACACGCCCATGAGGTGGTTGCCCTGACATCGGGGCGCAACGCTGTCGATTTTGCTGCCGCCTCCGATGGTGACGGAGACCGGAACATGATTCTGGGGCGCAATTTCTTCGTCACCCCCAGCGACAGTCTGGCGGTGATGGCCGCCAATGCCCACCACATTAAGGGATATGCCGGTGGCATCAGCGGGGTGGCCCGTTCCATGCCTACCAGTCAGGCAGCCGATCGGGTAGCCGAGGCACTGGGCCTGAACTGCTATGAGACACCTACCGGCTGGAAGTTTTTCTGCAACCTGCTGGATGCAAAACGCATCACTCTCTGCGGCGAGGAAAGTTTTGGCACCGGTTCCGATCATGTCAGGGAGAAAGACGGCCTGTGGGCGGTGCTCTTCTGGCTCAATCTGCTGGCGGTGCGACAGGAGTCCGTGGAGGAAATCGTACAGGAACACTGGCGGAGGTTCGGCCGTAATTTCTATACCCGCTTTGACTATGAAGGGATAGACACAGAGGCTGCCAATGGCCTGATGACCCATCTGCAGGCACGACTGGCAGACCTGCCGGGTTCGATGCTGGGCGGCTACACAGTCGACTATGCCGACAACTTCGCCTACACCGACCCGGTGGACGGCAGTGTCTCGGAAAATCAGGGTATCCGTATCGGTTTCACCGATGGATCGCGTATTGTTTATCGGCTCTCGGGCA
>JAOTTU010000177.1 GCA_029864225.1 Gammaproteobacteria bacterium
GATGGTCCGCAATAGTTCTTCGCCCGTGGCGCCGGGTTCCGATTCGATCAGTTCCAGCAGCCGTTTGGTGACCGGGTTGACCTCGATGAAGCCGACCTCGTCCCGGCGGTCGCGGTACACGACCAGGTAGGTCGGGGCTTCCCCCGGCGCAGTTGGCGTGAAGTCGGGTCCGATGCGGTGTACCGGGTAGTGGTAGGCGAGATGCCAGGCCAGCGGCGATAGCACCGGGCTGCCCGTCATCAGGTTACCCTCGGGATCGAACTGTTCCGGCTCGGGCCTTTCATCCGCAACCGAGAGGGCCAGTTCCACCCACTCGTAGTGGGCCAGTTCCTTCAGGAAGGGTGGATCCTCCGGGTGTTCCCCGCGTTCATTCTCCAGAAAGCTGAGAAACTCGCGCGGCATTTCCAGGAACAACGGCGTGTGCGAGCGGTGCCTGTTGAAGTAATCCCTGATCAGGGCATGCCAGGCCGCATCATCCAGGATCCTGCGCATGACCGGGAAGGTGCCGGACATGAAGCCCTCGACGTTGTTGTAGAACAGCTCGCGATAAATGCCCATGCGCCGGTCTTCGACGTCCGCCGGTGCGGGCCGGTGTTCCGGATCGCGGATATGGGCAGCGAATTCATACTGCCTGCGGATAAAGTCCGGCTGTTCAGTTCTGGTGTGCGATGTCATGGTCACGGGCCGCATTCCATTTGGTCTGCAGTGCCTTGATGTGGTTCACCTCGGAGAGCAGCTCCGGCAGTGGCGGGATATTGAAATCACGTTCCAGGAGGGTGGGGACCACGCCAAAATGCCCATAGGCGGTTTCCAGCAGGTCCCAGACCGGGTCGATGATCGGGGCACCGTGGGTGTCCACCTTGAGGTCATCGGCCTCGTCGTAGTGGCCGGCCATGTGCATATAGACGACACGTTCGGCGGGTAATGCCTTGAGAAACTGCTCCGCGTCGTAGCGGTGGTTGATGCTGTTGACGTAGATGTTGTTCACGTCCAGCAGCAGGTCGCAGTCGGCCTCGGACAAAACGGCATTGATGAAGGCAATCTCGTCCATCTCCTTGCCCGGGGCCGCGTAGTAGGAAACATTCTCCATGGCGATGCGCCGTTCCAGGATGTCCTGTACGCGCCTAATTCGTCCGGCGACATAATCGACGGCCTCTTCGGTAAACGGGATGGGCAGCAGGTCGTAGAGATGACCATCGTCGCTGCAGTAACTCAGGTGTTCGGTGTAAAAACGGAAATGGTGTTCATCGAGAAAGCGCTTGACCCTGAACAGAAATGTCTCGTCCAGGGGAGCGGGGCTGCCGATGGACAGGGACAGCCCGTGTGCCACAAAGGGGTAGCGTTCGGTGAACCAGCCGAAGTCCTTGCCCAGCTTGCCGCCGACGCCGATCCAGTTTTCCGGGGCGACCTCGAAGAAGTCGACCGGTTCCGGCGGATTGTCCCGCAGCGGACCCATGAGGGTCCGCCGCAGTCCAAGTCCTGCCCCGGGGACGGGGTAGTGTGTTGCAGTCACGGTTGGTCGGGGTGGTGCTTACTGGTTAGCGCCACACTTGCCTTCACCGCACTTGCCTTCCTTCATGGTCTTGGCCTCGCCGGTCGCCTTGGCGCCGCCGCACTTGCCTTCACCGCACTTGCCTTCCTTCATCATCTTCATTCCAGTGCTTTGCTCATCGGCATCGAGCAGACCATCGTCATTGGCATCCATCTTGTTAAACATGGCCTCATGCCCTTTCATGAATTCATCCTCCGTGATGCTTCCATCAGCATCGGCGTCCATGCTTTTCATGCCGCACTTGCCTTCACCGCACTTGCCTTCCTTCATGGTCTTGGCCGCGCCGCCGCACTTGCCTTCACCGCATTTGCCCTCCGCCATTTCGGCGACCATGTAGCCACTGGAAAGCTCGGTCATGGCAAACGGGTTCTCCGCTGCAGTGGCCACGTTTACACTTGCCAGCGAGGTCACGATGGCCGTACCGACAGCAATCGCCAAAGGTTTGATTACAGGTTTATCTGACATTTGATCTCTCCACACAGGTTTTCAGGAAATGGGGTCATTGCCCCGGTTGTAAGATTGTCGTTTACATCAATGCAGTGATTGCATGGGGGTGTGACATTAGCCCGATTAAAAAGTTTCTGCACTTGTTGTTTTCGTTTAGCCCCTGGTTGTCAAGCTGCTAGCCCCTGGAGCAGAACAATACCAATATAAAACATATACATAGATGCCAACGTCGGGTTAATCCAGGAGCTTGTTTTTGTATTCACACAGGTCCGAAATGACACATGACTGGCAGCGTGGCTTGCGCGCAATACAGGTGTAGCGACCATGCAGGATCAACCAGTGATGCGCATCGTGCATGAATTCCCCGGGTACCAGACGCAGCAGCCGCTGCTCGACCTCGGTGACTGTCTTGCCGGGGGCGATGCCGGTGCGGTTGGCGACGCGGAAGATGTGCGTATCAACGGCAATGGTCGGTTGTCCAAAGGCCGTGTTGAGGATGACGTTGGCGGTTTTCCGGCCGACGCCGGGCAGGGCCTCCAGCGATTTGCGGTCATCGGGGACCTTGCCCTTGTGCTGCGCCTCCAGGATGGCGCAGGTCTTGATGATGTTTCGTGCCTTGGTGTTGAACAGGCCGATGGTCTTGATGTATTCCTTGAGGCCGTCCTCGCCCAGTTTGAGCAGGGCCTTCGGCGTCTTGACCTTGTTGAACAGGGCCCGGGTGGCCTTGTTGACGCCGACATCGGTGGACTGGGCCGACAGGATGACGGCGATCAGCAACTGGAAGGGGTTGCCGTATTCAAGTTCCGTGGTCGGGTTCGGGTTGGCCGCGCGCAGGCGTTCGAAGATTTGCTGGCGTTTGCTGCGGTTCACGCGGGAGGTTGTGCGCCGTTCAGGCCTGCGAGGCCCGTGCCACATCCAGGTCGCGGGCCAGCGCGCGTTCCTCGCGCCGGGCATTGATGACATTGGTCAGGGCGATCAGGAGTCCGAGGCCGATGAAGGCGCCCGGCGGCAGTATCGCCAGCAGGAAACCGCGGTAGTCGTCGATCAGGGTCAGCGCCAGTGCCCGGCCCGCTTCGCCGAACATCAAGTGGGCCTGTGCGAACAGGGTGCCCTGCCCGACGAGTTCACGCAGGCCCCCGAGGGTAACCAGCACAAGGGTAAATCCGACACCCATTGCCAGTCCGTCGATGAAGGCACGGTCGACGGTCTGCTTCGAGGCAAACGACTCGGCACGCCCGATGATGGCGCAGTTGGTCACGATCAGCGGGATGAAGATGCCGAGTATCATGTAGAGATCATGGAACCAGGCATTCATGGCCAGTTCGATAACGGTGACCACGGAGGCGATCACCAGTACATAGACCGGGATCCGGACCTCGGGTCGCACCAGGTGGCGGATGCCCGATACAATGACATTGGTGGTGACCAGCGTGAGGGTCGTGGCCAGGCCGAGGCCCAGGCCGTTGACCAGGGAATTGGTGATCGCCAGAAGTGGACACAGGCCCAGCAGCTGCACCAGTCCCGGATTGTTGTTCCAGAGGCCTTCCCTGATGATGTGTGTGTAAGCTGGTTCAGTCATGGTGTTTCCGGCCCGTGAAATTCACCGCAAAGGCGCAATGATCGCAAAGAACGCAAAGTGCGCAAAGAAAAAATAATATTCATTACCGCAGAGACGCAGAGAACGCAGAGCAAGAATTCCATAGTAAAAACCTGAACTATTACTTACTGTTTCATAATTGATTGCTTCATTCTTCAATAATTTCTCTGCTTCCTCTGCGTCCTCTGCGTCCTCTGCGTCCTCTGCGTCTCTGCGGTGAATAATTCTGTGTTTTTCTTTGCGCACTTTCGGTAACTGCTCCATGCGTCGCCTAAAGCGCCTACTGTTGGTACTCTCGGCTCTAGCGTCCTGCTTCGCTCTACCGAGTCCATCCA
>JAOTTU010000029.1 GCA_029864225.1 Gammaproteobacteria bacterium
TGTGTCGAACATAAAAATGTCCAACGTGCTGGAGGTGGATCAGGTCAGCAAGTCCTATGCTACCCGCAAGGCCCTGGACAGTGTGAACCTGTCGGTGGCGGCAGGGGAGTTTGTGGCATTGCTTGGACCCAACGGTGCCGGCAAGACGACCCTGTTCCAACTGACCAGCGGTCTGTTCGTGGCGGATGGCGGACGCATTCTGATTGAAAATAGGGATATGCGCACGGAAACGGTAGCGGCGCTGGCAGGCATCGGGGTCGTGTTTCAACAACCCACGCTGGACCTGGATCTTAGCGTACGCGCCAACCTGCGCTTCCATGCTCGTCTCCATGGCATGGCTACAGCCCGTGCTACGCGCCGGATCCAGGAAGAACTGGAGCGCCTGGATCTGCTGGATAGGTCCGATGATGTGTGCCGCTCCCTGAGCGGAGGTATAAGGCGCAGGGTGGAACTTGCCCGTGCCTTGTTGCATGAACCGCGGCTGCTATTGATGGACGAGGCAACCGTCGGGCTCGACCCCGCGTCACGGCGTGGACTGCTGGAATATGTACATGGACTTTGCGATTCACGCCACTTGGGAGTGCTCTGGGCTACCCATCTGGTTGACGAGGCAGAGTATGCCAGTCGCGTGATAGTCCTGCACCATGGCCGTCTGTTGTGCCAGGGCACACCGCAGGAGCTGGTGCGGCTGACCGGTGCAAGTGACCTATCGGGTGCCTTTCTTGAACTAACCGGGCAGTCGAGTAATTCCCAAGAGGAGGATAATTGATGTGCAAGAAATCAAAGTGTTACTTAACCGTGTCGTTGTTTATAGGGTTGCTCTGCCAGCTGGTCGCCGCACCACTCCTGGCCAGGGATACCGGCTACTTGTTCGTAAGCAGTGAGAAGGATCATGTCGTCACTGTGCTGGACGGGAAATCCTATAAAAAGGTAATGGAGATCAAGACATCCGAAAGGCCGCGAGGATTGAAATTCAGCCCTGACAACAGCCTGCTCTATGTCGGCTGCGGGGATGGTGACTCGATTGACATTATCGATATCGCCAAGCTCAAGGTTGTCGATCAACTGGATGTTGGCGATGATCCGGAACGTTTCGATCTCAGTCCGGACGGACGCTATCTTTACGTGTCCAACGAGGACAACGGACTGCTTACGGTATTCGACCTGGAGCAAAAGAAGACGGTCGCCGAGGTCGAGGTGGGTGAGGAGCCGGAGGGTGTGATGGTTAGTCCTGACGGGCGCACTGTCTATGTGTCTTCCGAGGTGGCTAACATGGTGCATGTCGTGGATGTCGGAACCTATAAGGTGAAAGCCAATGTGCTGGTGGGTAATCGTCCGCGCCGGTTCGCGTTGGCCGCTGACGGAAAGGAAGTCTGGGTAACCAGTGAACTGGCAGGCAACGTTTCCGTGATTGACACGAAAGACAACCGGGTCATTGACGAGGTCAACTTTGAGCCAAAGGGTTTCCGGCCGGAAGACGTGACACCGGTCGGTCTTGTCATGACCCGTGATGGACGCATTGCCTACATTACCCTTGGAAGCGCGAACCATGTGGCAGTGGTGGATGTGGCAAGCCGCAAGGTGCTGGACTATGTGCTGGTGGGGCGGCGGCCGTGGGGCGTGACCCTGAGCCGGGACGAGAAGACGCTGTACGTCACCAACGGTAAGAGTGATGACCTGTCCATTATCGATACCGGTAGTCTCAAGGTGAAGCGCTCGGTGCCGGTGGGGCGTGTTCCCTACACTGTTGTGGTGGACGACTAGATCATGCGCTACCGGTTCCTGTTTCTCTTCATCAGCGCGTGCCTATGGCTGGTGGTTGGTGTCAGCCATGCGGCCGACAAGGTTGTTTCCATCGCTTACCTGGAACTGGATGACGACCCACGCTACCGCGAGAAACAGATGCAGGCACGCTATCCGGGACAGCCCTGGGGCCGGCCTTATGCGGGCGCGGAGGTTGCCCTCAGGGAGGCCCGATTTGCCGGCTCGGCCGTGGGAGTTGAATTCCGGTTGAGCCATCACAGTGAAGCTGATGCGGAAGCCGCCACCGCGACGATTGAGCGGTTGGCTGAGCAGGGAGTGAAGTACTTCTTGCTTGATCTGCCTGGTGGTGCAGTGGCCGAGATAGCACGCCGCACCCGGGGCCGGGAGTTATTGCTTTTTAACCTGTCAGCACTGGACGATTCATTGCGCCAGGCCGAGTGTCAGGCACACCTTCTGCATCTGGCGCCCAGTCACTCGATGCTTTCGGACGCCCTGGCGCAGTTCCTGGTTGCCCACAAATGGCCAGAGGTGCTGGTGCTCGAGGGGCCAAACGCAGAGGATGCAGAACTGCTCGCTGCGTTCCAGCGCTCTGCACGCCGTTTCGGATTGAAGATAGAGGAGGTCAGGCCATTTGTACTTGGACGTAATCCACGCGAGCGCAGCCGCAATAACGTGGCCCTGCTCACTGCTGGTGCCGATTACGATGTAGTATTCGTGGCCGACGCCAATGGCGAGTTTGCACGTGATGTGCCTTATCAGATTCAAAAACCGCGCCCGGTGGTCGGGTCGGCAGGCCTGGTTCCCGACTGGTGGCACTGGGCCTGGGAACGCCATGGCGCACCGCAACTGAATGGCCGCTTCCTGAAACGGGCCGGGCGCCCGATGACGGGTTATGACTGGTCTGCGTGGGTTGGTGTCAAGGCGGTGGTGGAATCTGTAGCACGTACGGAGGGCGGCTCTTTCCAGAAGGTGCGCGCTTACATGTTAAGCGATGAGCTGATTGTGGATGGATTCAAGGGCAACCGGCTTGGCTTCCGGTCCTGGGACCACCAGCTCCGCCAGCCGTTGTTTTTAACGACACTTAACTGGGTCGTTGCCCGCGCGCCGCTGGAAGGTTTCCTACATAAAATCAATAACCTGGACACGCTCGGATTTGACAAGCGGGACAGCAACTGCCGTTTCTAATGGCCTGCCAGGAGGAGTATTTATGACACCGCACCATGGCTTGCAAGCCCTCGTGGCTGTCACCAGCCGCGAAGTGGTCAAGTTCTTACAACAACGCGGACGCCTGCTATCTGCCCTGGTACGGCCAAGTCTATGGCTGATTGTATTTGCCACCGGATTTCAGAATGTTTTCGGCGTGTCCATCATCCCGCCCTATGAAACCTATATCCAATACGAGGTATACATCGTGCCCGGACTGCTCGGCATGGTGTTGCTGTTCAATGGCATGCAATCCTCGTTGGCCATGGTATACGATCGAGAGATGGGCATTATGCGGCTGTTGCTCACCGCACCCTTGCCGCGTTGGTATCTCTTGTTGTGCAAACTTGTCGCCGGCACCCTGCTGTCGGTGTTGCAGGCGTACGCTTTTCTGGCAATATGCGCCTTGTTTGATGTAGACATTCCGTGGGGCGGCTGGTTGTACGTTTTGCCAGCACTACTCCTGTCAGGCATGATGCTGGGTGCCGTTGGTTTGCTGCTGTCTGTTTACATCAGGCAACTGGAAAACTTCGCCGGCACCATGAACTTTGTGATCTTTCCCATGTTTTTCATATCCTCTGCACTCTACCCGTTATGGAAGTTGCAGGAATCCGGTGCCGAAGTGGTCTATCAACTCGCTCGTGTAAACCCCTTTACCCATGTTGTGCAACTGATTCGTTACGCCCTCTACGGACAGTTCGATGCCACTGCTTTTGTCGTGGTTCTGGTCACTCTGGTGGTGTGTTTCGGTTTTGCGGTGCTGGGATACGACCCGCAGCGTGGTCTGGTACGGCGGGTTCAGCGGCCCGCCTGAGAATGGGTATTCCGCGTATTATCTGTGAATGAACAGAGCGTGGCGATGCGGCAACTGTATCCGTTGATCGAGCCATTTGCCGACGGCTATCTGGATGTGGGTGGACCGCACCGCTTGTATTACGAGCAAAGCGGCAATCCGGAAGGTATCCCGGTGGTGTCTCTGCACGGAGGGCCCGGTTCCGGCTGTGCACCCTGGCAACGCTGTTTTTTTAACCCGGATCGTTTCCATATCATTCTGTATGATCAGCGCGGAGCGGGTAAGTCGCAACCGCAAGCCTGCCTCGAGTCCAATACCACGGCGTCCCTGCTGGCAGACCTGGAAGTGCTACGGCGACGGCTTGGGCTGCCGCGCTGGATCGTGTTCGGTGGTTCCTGGGGGGCAACTCTGGCGCTCCTGTATGCACAGGCCTGCCCCGGGCCGGTAATCAGCCTGGTGCTTCGCGGTGTGTTCCTGGCCCGGCGCAGGGATCGGGCGTGGTTTTTCGGTTCCGAAGGGGTGGCGCGACTGTTTCCGGAGGCATACGGGGCGTTTCTTGAAGGACTGAACGCTGATGAACGCAGCGACCCGGTAATGGCTTATCACCGGCGTTTAACCGGGCATGACCCGGGTGCCCGGCACATGGCGGCACTGGCATGGCATGCCTGGGAGGAGGCAATAGTAAGTCACACCCTGGAAACAGCCGGCAAGGCGAATGCGCCGGATCCGGATGTGCTGGTGGTGCGTGCGACCATCGCCTGTCATTTTGCCCGCCATGATTACTTTCTGGGTAGCGACGGTGCGCTGGTCGATGTTGAGCAGTTGTGCAAGGTGCCGGGAGTTATTGTGCACGGTCGACGCGACCTGGTTTGTCCACTGGAGAGTGCCGTGACCCTGCATCAGGCCTGGCCTGATGCGACACTGGTAGTTCTCGATCACAGCGGCCATCCGGCGGCAGAACCGGCAATACAGGATGCACTGATTGGCGCGATGGAGACACTGGCAGAACGGGTAGGGGCAGGGCCATAGGCCTCGATTCCCTGCCCTCGCAGTGGATCAACCTAGGTTCGACAGGCTACTGCGCTGCGTTTGAGGTATATCAATCAGCGCAGATCCAGCCGTTGTCACGCGCGGTGCTGAGCAAGTTCATTACGTCATCCTTCAGATCTGCGTCGGGATAATCCTGTTTAAGATCGGTAATGATGTCGGAAACCGTGCGCGATCCTTCACAGCGCCTGAGGATTTCGCCGGCGCTGCTGTTGAGCTTAACCATTCCCTCGGGGTAGAGCAGAACGTAGGCCTGCTGGCTGTCTTCCCACTGCAGGCGAAACTGGGCAGCGATACGGATTCGCGAATCTTCCGAAATTGGCTCTGTCATGGCGCACTTTCCAGGTTGTAATAGGGGGGCATGTCCAGTATGTAGGCCATGTACATGGCATCCAGCATGGACCATAGAACATCCAGTTTGAACTGCATTAATTCCAGGGCCCGTTCCTGCTGTGCGCGGCTGGTGAAGTATTCCAGGGTTAATTCCAGACCGTGCTGTACATCACGATGGGCCTCGGATAGCCTGTTGCGGAAGTACTGCAGCCCCTCACTGTCGATCCACGGATAATACGTGGGCCAGTTGGCGAGCCGTTCACGGTGAATGGTGGGCGCGAATAGTTCGGTCAGCGACGAACATACGCCTTCCTGCCAGGGTGCCTGCCTGACAAAGTTTACGTAGGCGTCCACGGCAAAACGAACTCCGGGCAGTACCCGGGACTGGGAAACGATCTCTGTGCGCGTGAGTCCACAGCTTTCACCAAGCCGGATCCATGCCTCGATCCCGCCTGCATCACCCTGGTCACCGTCGTGGTCGATAATGCGCTGAATCCAGCGCCGCCGTACCGCCCGGTCGGGGCAGTTAGCCATCAGTGCCGAATCTTTAATGGGGATACTGATTTGGTAGTAATAGCGGTTGGCAGCCCATCCCTGGATTTGTTCACGATTGAGTTCCCCCTGGTTCATCTTTACCTGAAAGGGGTGGTGTATATGGTAGCGATTGCCTAACGCGCGTAAGCGCGATTCGAACGTTTCACGGTCCCAAGCGTCTCTGTTATCCGTGGGCATAGTCATACCTGCTGTGAGTTACAAAAGAATGTCCATACCGTCGTGCGCAACTTCAATACCTTCTTTTTTCAATTGTGCACGTTCGGTTGAGTTTTCATCCAGTATCGGATTGGTATTGTTGATATGGATAAGCACCTTGCGCGGCTTGCGCAGCGGCCTGAGCAGGTCGATTATTCCGCCCGGCTCCGATTGAGAAAGATGGCCCATCTCGCTACCCAGTTTGTGCCCGACACCGCGTCTTTGCATCTCATCGTCTGTCCACAAGGTGCCATCGACCAGCAGGCAGTCGGCATTTTCCATATAGGGCAAGAGATGATCTTCCATCTGGCCAAGACCTGGCGCGTAGAACAGGTTGCGTGCCGATACGGGATCTTCGACACGCAGTCCAATATTGTCGCCGGCGCGGGGATCCTTGCGGTGAGGTGAGTAGGGTGGTGCCTTGCTGGAGAGCGGTACAGCGGTAAATACCAGCGCTTCGATTGAAGGGATAGTAAAACTCTCGCCGTTTATGGGGATCGGGTGCCAGTTTACCCCGCAGTAATGCCCCAGCATATCAAGTACGGGAAACCCGGTGGTCAGATCTTCGTAAACCCTGTCCGTACAGTATAAATCAAGTGTATCGCCTTCACGCAGGGACAGCAGGCCGGTAGTGTGGTCAATCTGACTGTCCATCAGAATGACAGCGCGAATACCGGTATCGCGTACGGCGCGCCCCGGTTGCAGTGGCGGGAACGCGCCTATCTGTTCGCGAATGTCGGGGGAGGCGTTAATGAGTACCCAGTCAATACCGTCGGCACTGACTGTTATCGATGATTGGGTACGCGCATGCGCAACCAGCTCCCCGCTCCGGAATTTGGCACAGTTAGCACAGTTGCAATTCCACTGGGGAAAGCCGCCTCCTGCGCCTGAACCGAGTACATGAACCTTCATGTTTCAGATACACCAACACGCGGCGCCCGGCCGCTCGGCGGAAGGGCTACCATTTCGGATCGAATATAAATCAGTCTCAACGGTTGCAGATATACATTGTTATTTCGAAGCCGAAACGAAGGTCGGTCCAGTCGGGTTTGGTCCACTTCATGGATGTATCTCCTCTTGTGTTGTTACGAGGAAAGACCCGTCAGTGATATAATACACTGCCGCGCTGTACCGGAAATCAACTTCCGCTGTTTATGGGCAGCAGAGGGACGTTATACTCTTCGAGCAGCGCCTTGATTGCGCCTGCATTACGGTCCAGCGCGCTCTGGATCTCTTTCTTCCGGTCCCCATCGCCGTGTCGTACAGCAGCCGAGATGGAGAAGTCAAACCGGATACCGGGTCTGGATTGCAGGGGAACGATAACCATCTCTACATCCTTTGCCTGTTTGGCAAAATAGCCCGCAATTGGCCCCCATAAAATTGCTGCATCAATCTTTCCGGCGACCAGCTCTTTCTCCACAAGTTCCCCGGGGTAGGCGGCGGGATCACCTGACATGGTCTGGTAGGCAACGGTTTGATCGTAAAAGTCATATTGTGCCAACAACTGGGCAGCCGGGGTTCTCTCGAACACGCCGATGCGAAGTCCCTGCTTGCGCGCGTCATCAAAACTGAGCAAATCAGCCACGGTTTTTACATCATCGAGTCCACGCCCTTTCACATAAACAAGTGCATAGGTGGAGCGATAATAAGGCTCAGTCGTAATAGCCCGGTCGTAGTTGTGGGGAACACCCATTACTACGTCGCATTTGTAACCGTCCCGTGTTGGATCTTTGGCTTTTAGGGTATTTCGTATAAATCCCATACGCTGGGGAAACCAGGTATATGCCACCGGCATACCGAGATCCTTGGCCAGCAGGTCCGCTATCCGGTTTTCAAAACCGTCACGCGCCTCGCTAGAGAAGGGAAGGTTATTGGGGTCCGCGCAAACCCGGAAAACCGCCTGCTCCTCGGCAATAACCGGGAACGTTAGCAACATGACAAGAGTTACCGGTAGTAACGAGATCAAACGACCAGCCCATGGAGCATCATTGAGATGAAGGCTCATGATATTTTCCCTGATTGAATCACGGATTGTGCTGACTGTTTAGCTGATCCCGGTCCTAGGGGAGCCTTTTCGGGCGTCCCGGTGGAAGTGCACCGTCGGCTCGTGCCTTCAGATAACCATAAAGTTCATCGTATTTCTTGTTGACGTTTGGATTGTCCTTCCATCCTGGCATGACACCAATCTGGCCGGAATAACCATTGGCGAGCACGTCCATAAAGCGCTCTTTGTCAATTGCGCCGACCCGCTCGACGAGGCTGGGTGCGAAGCTACTACCGACTGCATCCTGTGCATGACACACATGGCAGACCGCATGGTAGGTACGCCATCCAATATAGGTCTGTTTATCCACATTACAGACAGTCTGGCCGCTGGATTTGTCACAAACGACGGTATAGGGTGCGGTGTTGTCGGTGGCCGGGGCCGGGGCCGGGGGCGGGGAAGACGTAGTTTCCGTACCGTTAGCAAACGCAAGTGTTGCAGCCCCGGTTAACAAGGTTGTGATAATAAGCAAGCCAGTCTTTGACAGGTTATTAGTTAATCCGGCTAGTTTCATCTTAATCGTCTCCAGAAGATTCCCTCACACAGCGGTAAATTATTACAACGATCATAATAATCCCCGGCTGCAATGCTGCAGCCGGGGATAGCACAACGGGCGGACGATTCTTTACCGCCTAAGCCATTTACCAACTCTAGTTGGGCAGCGCGAAGACTGTCAAAGTTCCACCAAGTTGGGTGTACTTACTCAGCGACTTGTAGGCTCCTACAGCACCCAGTCCTTCGGTGTCGCCTGTAAGACCTGCTGCCATGCCAATACCAGCCCAGCCCCCGATACCGGAAAGCACACCGATATATTGCTTGCCGTTATACATGTAGGTATTGAGGTTGCCGATAATGCCGGAAGGTGTCTTGAACTTGTACAGCTCCTTGCCGGAATTGGCGTCAACTGCCTTCACATATCCTTCCAGGGTGCCGTAGAAAACGACATCACCCGCAGTTGCCAGGGCGCCGCTCCAGACCGAGAAGGGTTCCGGAATGGACCACTTGATTTTACCTGTCGTGGCATCCCAGGCGATGAAGTTGCCAAGGTTGTTGGTTCCGTCTTTGGTCACTCTACCCGCCGGGAACATGCTCAGGGTAGCGCCTACATAGGGCTGTCCTGCGACATACTCCACTTCGAACGGCTCGTAGTCCATGCACACGTGGTTTGTGGGTACATAGAACAGTTTGGTCCGTGGCGAATAGGCAGCTGGCTGTTGATCCTTGCTACCCAACGCGGCAGGGCAAATGTCCTTGGTGTTTACGTCCTGGCCGTTCAGGTCAGTACTGTACTTGGCGACGACCTGCGGACGACCTGTCTTCATGTCCACATGGGTTGCCCAGTTGACTGCCGGATCGAATTTCTCGGCAACAAGCAGTTCACCGGTAACCCGATCCATGGTGTAGCCGAAGCCATTGCGGTCGAAGTGCACCAGGGTCTTGCGATTTTTTCCGCCGATCATCTGGTCAGCCAGGATCATTTCGTTGATTCCATCAAAGTCCCATTCATCATGCGGGGTCATCTGATAGAACCACTTTGCCATTCCGGTGTCAGCGTCACGGGCCATAATCGTCATGGACCACTTATTGTCACCGGGCCGCACAGTTGGATTCCACGTGCTGGGGTTGCCGGTACCGTAATACACCAGGTTCAGGTCAGGATCATAGGAATACCAACCCCAGGTCGTGCCGCCACCGATCTTCCACTGGTCACCCTTCCAGGTTTTCAGGCTGGAGTCCTTGCCGACGGGTTTGAGCATTTCGGTGGTCTTATTGGGGTCAACCAGCATCTCATCATCGGGACCCGTGCTGTACGCTTTCCATGCCAGACTGCCGTCCTTGATGTTGTAGGCAGCGAGAAATCCACGTACACCAAATTCACCACCACTGATCCCGGTCAGGACCTTATCCTTGACCACTACAGGTGCGTTGGTATTGGTTGAGCCCACCTTGGGATCGCCGTTCTTTACTTTCCAGATAACCTTGCCGGACTTTGCATCCAGCGCTACGAGGTTGGTGTCAGCCTGCTGAAGGAAGATCATGCCATCAGCGTAGGCCAGACCCCGGTACACAGTGTCACAGCACATGACCGGAATGGTGTCCGGATTTTGCTGCGGTTCATATACCCAGTTGATGCTTTGATCCGCAAGGCTGAGCGAAAAAACCTTGTTCGGGAACGGGGTATGTACATACATGGTATCCCCGATAACCATAGGGCCGCCTTCATGGCCACGTAATACACCGGTAGAAAATGTCCATGCAACTTGCAGATCCTTAACGTTATTGCTGTTGATCTGATCCAATTTACTGAATCGTGTTCCTGCGTAATCTCCTCCCCAAATGGCCCAGTTATTCGGGTCCTTTGTAAGCTTCAATACACTGTCGTTCGCGATGGTAAGGCACGGCCACGACAGTACAGCGGCCGTGACCATTGACACTAACGGTACTAACAGTTTTCTCCTCATTTCCATGCCCTCCTCGAGCTATATTGTTTGGTGGGTACTCCGCCGGGAGTGTTGTTCACGCTATTAGCTTTTGATGATATTGAACAATCTCGCCTGTGACCTTACTATTAGCAGCAACTCTCATGCCACTCTTCCTTTCCTCACTTGCAGGAAAATTCTGGCTAAAAAGCAAGTGTTTACAGCATCTTATCTCAAACCGCTGAGGACGGCTGCAGACACAAGCTGTCACGCTAGTGTAATGACCTGTTTCAGAAATGCAAAATATTTCCAAAAAGATCAGCGTGAACCCGAACATTGTGAGTATAGACGCTGATGAGCGGGTGACATAGGTTTTGGTTGCAAATCCTGTGCTTGGTTCTCACTATGTTATTTTGGACAGATATCAGCCTCGACAGGATAGCGCGCTACAACCCTGGAAAAGATGTGTAATCAAGTGTGGAAGGGCTACCGCGAGCCTGATGATATTGCCAGTGGTACGGGGTGTGGCAGGAGGACGCCAATGAACGAGAGACTTGACTTTTTCAACCGGCATATAAAATCGATTTTACTGGTGGCACTGTGCTCAGCAACGTCCGGATTGACGGTGTATGCGGATACGCTACCCGCCTCGCGGGACCAGGTTGTCGGCATGCTCGAGCGCGGCGAGACGGATCTCTCGAACCTGGACCTGCGCGGACAGGATCTCACAGACCTCGATTTTAGTGGCACCAATCTGTTTGGCGTCGATATGAGGCAAGCCGACCTTTCTGGAACAAAGCTGCGTGGTTGTAACCTGGATATGGCCCTCTTGCGGGGCGCAACTCTCACCCGGGCGGACCTGAGGGATACCAGTATGTTTGCCACAGTGCTGGCCGAGGCAACGCTCAAGTACAGCGACCTGCGTGGTGCGCGCGTGATGGGCAATCTGCAGGGTGCGGATCTAGAAGGTGCGAACCTCGCCGGAGTCCGTGCCTCTGCGGACATGCGCAATCAGCCGATGGGCCTTGTACGGGCCGAGCTTTCCCAGGCGGTTTTGCGCGGCGCCAATCTGGAGGGCGCGCAACTCGCACGGGCCAATCTAAGCTTTACTGATCTTACGGGCGCAAATCTTGCCGGAGCCAATCTGACGCTTGCCGATCTGACTGGCGCCGATCTGACTGGCGCTACCTTGAGTGGCGCAACTCTGACCGAGGCGGTTGTTGAGAATGCCATCTTTCGTGATGCCGAAGGATTGGCCAGCGTTCAGGGATTTGACTCGGTTCAAGGCAAATCGTTTGCCGTGTTCGATTGAGTCTATTGAGACCAGGGGCGGTAGTGCAGCGCAGCCCTTAACCGGCCGGTATCCGGAGTACCCGGGGCCGGTATTGCCGATTGGAGTGTCAGAGATGATTTCCCGCGCATCAGTCTTACTGCTCCTGTTGATTCTCTGGCCAGCGCCGTCCATGCCTGCGGACAACTGCAAGAATACCGCCGAGGTGGTAGAGATTGCCACGGGGATATACGTGCGGCCCGGAAAACATACCGTGGTGTTTGACGGTGAAGCCGCCGCCAATATCGGTTTCATTGTCGGCAATCGATGTGTTGCCGTGATCGACACCGGAGGCAGCTATGCTGAGGGTCAGGCGCTTCGTTGCGCAATCAGAAGCGTCACTACACAGCCGGTGTGTTTCGTGATTAATACCCATGCCCACCCGGACCATATGCTGGGTAATCTGGCCTTCCGGGAGCCTGGCGTTTTTTATATCGGGCATAAAAAACTCGCCCGTGCATTGGCTTTGCGGGGCACAGTTTACCTGGAACGGGCAGCGCAACAGGCAGGACGTCCAGTCGGTCCCGAACACATCATACTTCCTGACCTGTCCATCGACGGGCAGCTAAGACTGGATCTTGGAGAACGGGTTCTTGAGCTTGTCGCTCATTCTGTAGCGCATTCCGACAACGATCTGAGTGTATACGATGAAAAGACGGGTACGCTGTGGTTATCCGATCTCTTGTTTATGGAACATATACCGGTGGTCGACGGCAGTCTCAAAGGTTGGCTGACGCTGCTAGAGACGTTGAAGCAGAAACCGGCCCGACGTGTCGTTCCCGGGCATGGACCAGTGCAGGATACCTGGCCGGATGCCGCCAGCGATACACAACGTTATCTTTCCACCCTGCGGGAAGAAACCCGGGAACGGATTGAGAAGGGTGATGATCTTCGGGAGGCCCAGAAAACCGTTGCCTATGGAGAACAAACGCGCTGGCAGTTATTTGACAGCTATCATAAACGCAATATCATTGCTGCCTACACCGAGCTTGAATGGGAAGATTAGTCCAGGCTGTGTCAGTCAAGGGGAACCTCGGTAAGCTACCATTGTCGGAGTGAACATCATTATGCGTTATTCCCTATCCAATAATACCCGGGGTTGGCCGCGCGTCTGGCTGCTGATGGCGATACTGGCAGTGTCCGGATCTGCAGTTGCGGACACCGACGAAGACAGCTTGTGGCTTGGTGGATTGCGCGCTGCATACTTTGGCGAGCGTCCGATCGTGCAGTCAGATGATGTCATTGAACTCGAAGCACCCATAAGGGCCGAGGATTCTGCTGTAGTACCGATCCGTATCAAAGCCAAGATCCCGCAGACCGATGAGCGCTATATCAAGACCATCACGTTAATCATCGACATGAATCCGGGGCAGCTAGCGGGCCGGTTTAACTTTACGCCAAAAAATGGCCGCGCGGATCTGGGACTGCGGATACGTGTAAATGCATACGGGCCAGTGCGCGCCATTGCAGAGACCAATGACGGGAAGTTATACATGAGCAGACGCTTCGTGAAGGCAAGCGGTGGTTGTTCTGCGGCGGTTGGTACTGATATAGAGGCAGCAAAACGCCGACTGGGAAAGATGAAGTTCAAGACTGATAAATCGGTGTTGCCAGGGGAGCCGCTAGCCGTTCAGTTGCGGGTTAGCCATCCGAATCTTACCGGGCTGCAAATGGATCAGATTACACACCTTTATACCATGGCGCACTACGTGGAAAAGGTAAAGATAACCTTCGAGGGTCAACCTGTGTTTTCTGCCGAAACGGGTTTCTCGATGAGCGAAAATCCCAGCTTCCGCTTTAACTTCGTGCCGGATGGTGCCGGCGAACTGCATGCGGAGGTGATCGATACAGAAGGTTTACGGTTTACCGGACAATATTCGGTGGTCCCCGGCGAGCAGCGCGCTGAAGGTAATTAACCGGCTGCGTGGCATGCCAGATTTATTGTTTCATCTGGAAGCATTTGCGCTCCGCATCCTTGCGTGTTTCGGCGAGCAGTTCGATGATTTCACCTGTCCGATCGCGATCGCGGAACAGTCCACCACGTTCGCCCGGTGTTTTGCGCAGATTGGTATAGGTAACCGCTTTCGTGAATTCATCGTATGATAAGCGGGATGCAATCGTGTCGATAGTACAGACACAGGCGTAGAGTGAGTTGTAATTCTGACCGCCATGTTCAGACATGCAGTTCAACACATATTCCACACGCTCCTGGGTTGGAAAGTCGTTGGCCTGAACACCGGCACTGGTTAACAGGCAGGCGATTACTGAAAAGCTCAAACAGAATTTCATGGTCCTTCCTCTCATGGTAAGTATCATTGGTCCATCCGGAATAACTGCAGCTAACGGTCAGGGTCGCCGTGTAGGCATGGACGATAGTGTTCCACCTTATTGGGTCTCTGATCAACCCAGACTTTAATTATTTCATCCCTGCGCATACGGGAATAGTATGATATAAAATTAGTCAGAGTTACCATTATTTTCGAGCTATCACTGCTTTACAAGGAAATTTCATTTGCTGCTCGGGATCCGGGCCCATGATCGAACGCGCAGGCAACAAGCGGCAGGTTCCGGCAGACTTGAACTTTAGTGGTTATTCAATTGCGCTGGCCACGATCGCCTCGAGTATACGGTTGATTCTCTGACTCAGCGGTCGCACTGCCGGATCATTTTCCGGCAGCAAACGAGCCTCGACGGTCACGTTTCCAGCCTGTTCGTATATTGCAATCCGGCACGGCATGTGCAGAAGATACTGCGGAGCTGCCTCCAGGAGTTGTCGCGCATAGTTCAGATTACAAAAATGCAGAACGGTACTGGGAGGTAAGTCGATATTCTCCCGTCTGGCAATGGCTTCACCGATTGTGTCACGACTGGTTAAACGAAAATTATGCTCGCCAATGGCGAATTCCAGATCGGCAAGCACATCATCAAATGATTTTGACGTATGCGCTGTGTAGCGGGGTGCCGGATCCTGGCCGGGGCGCGGGCCGCAGGCGGCCACGGTCATTAGTATGAGGACAAATACAACGACGGTTTTACCGGCGAACGGTATCCAATTAAGGTGCATGGTTGTCAATATCAGGGATTGCGAATCACCCGACACATGCTACTCGATCACAAAAGATATGGCTATTTTGCCTGTTAACTACTCCCACGGTCAAAACACTTTCATGCTGCCCGGGCGCTGCTGCAAGTGAAAACCTGTGTGCTGCGACGGAGCTGCTTGGGCTATATGAGTATAAATCCAGTGAATTATACGATCCCTTATCTCGAATCTGTCCTGCTTTCAGTGATGTTATTGTGTGCAGATATCGGTGCGGCCTATCCGGCCGGTGGCCCTTGTCAGCCGAGTCCGGACCGGGCCGTTGCCCCGATCACTGACAAGTCGCGGGTACCGTATGGTGAAGGGTTGCTATGGAAGATAGAGGGTCGCGGGATTGAGCCAGGTTATCTGTTTGGCACGATACATCTGGAGGATCCCCGGGTCACCAGACTTCCGCCGGTCGTGCAGGACGTCTTCAACAGCGCGACCAGTTTTATCACCGAGGTGGAGATGCATCCCGCCGCCAGAGCGAGTTATGCCGAACACATGCGATTGTCGCAGGGGATATCGTTGCAGCAGTATCTCGACGCACCCCTGTATCAGCAGCTGGTGCACATTCTGGATGCGGAATATGCGCTTCCGGAATCCGTCCTCGATAACCTCAAACCTTGGGCAGTTTTCATCCTGCTGAGCCGGCCCCCACCCGTAACCGGACGTGTACTGGACGACCTGCTCGACGCACAGGCGGTACAGCAAGGCAAGTCGATCCACGGGCTGGAAACGGTCGGCGAACTGGTGGCGGCACTGGACGGTATGTCTGGTGACGACCAAGTTGAGATTCTGGTGGATACGGTCTGCAATCGCGATCAGCTTGCTGAGCAATTGGAGGAGCAGACGACACTTTATTTGCACCAGGACGTGGCCGGTATGCTGGCGATCAATACCAGACCGCACCAGGATGATGCATTGTTTGAGCGATTCATGGAGCGTACCCTATATCAGCGCAA
>JAOTTU010000178.1 GCA_029864225.1 Gammaproteobacteria bacterium
TTGTGCCCGGACATGCCATGGGGCATAAAACCACCGCATTCCCCTATTTATTCTGTTGACTGGCCATTGGGCAGGCGGGCGTGGATAATACGCGTCTTTTCAAAATCAGCTTCGGATCAAGGAGAAAGCTATGCGCGTCATCCTGTTGGGCGGTCCCGGTGCCGGCAAGGGCACACAGGCCAATTACATCAAGGAAAGGTACAACATCCCCCAGATTTCTACCGGTGACATGCTGCGTGCAGCCGTCAAGGCCGGTACCCCGATGGGTGTAGCGGCGAAAAAGGTGATGGATGCCGGTGGCCTGGTATCCGATGACATCATCCTCGGCCTGGTGGAAGAGCGTATCCAGCAGCCGGATTGCGAAAATGGTTACCTGTTTGACGGATTTCCCCGCACCCTGGCGCAGGCGGATGCCCTCAAGGACAAGGGCATCAGCATTGACTGCGTGGTGGAAATCGACGTTGATGATGCCGAAATCATCAAGCGCATGAGCGGTCGACGTGTCCACCTCGCCTCCGGACGTACCTATCACGTGGTCTTCAATCCGCCGAAGGAAGAGGGCAAGGACGACGAAACCGGTGAGCCCCTCATACAGCGTGATGATGACCAGGAAGACACCGTGCGCCAGCGTCTCAAGGTCTATCACGACCAGACCGAGCCGCTGATCGACTACTACTCGAAGTGGTCCGCTTCCCCTGCAGTCGGCTCACCGCGCTACCTCAAGATCAACGGCATCGGCAAGGTGAATGAAATTCGCGACGCCATTTTCGCCGGTCTGGATCAGTAGTATCCCGCTCACAGGGAATAAAAAAGGTCAGCCCTGCTGGCCTTTTTTTTGGCCGCAGCCCGCCGTTTTCGCCCGGGGAGAGGCCAGGCCCGCATTTCTTACCGGGATAGGCACTGCCCGATGTCGCGCTGTCTTATTGCCGATCTGCACTCGATTCGATACCTCGGTACCTTGGGCGGCGCTACCACCGCCAGGTGAGAAATCCGGGCTAGTCCTAAGGTACAACTACCCTCCCAAGTGGCTTTGCTGCTACACTTCACTGACGTCAAATATGTGACGGTTTTTCTGTGGATGCAGCTATCCCAGATGATATTTATCACATTGTATTTATAGATAAATAAAATACTCAGGTGGGCATGCCGCGTTGCCGCCAACGCAGTTAAATCAGGATGCCGCGCACGCCCCCTGCAGGTTACGGAGAGCGCATAACAACTTATTGTTATATATAGAATATTGCATTCGGCAGTCATTGCCCGATGGGTGGCTGCCAGTTCAGTGTGACTTGTATAATGAAAAATAATCAGTGGGATAGGGAGTATCTCGCAGTGCTTACACGGATGTGTTGGAGCCTATATGGTTGCGGGTAGATACAGACCGGAGGAAATCGATCCCAGTGGCGTGCGCAAGATGCTGCACCTGATCGAATCCCTGCGCGACTCTCCAGCTGGTGGCATGATCTATCAGCAGATCGAGGCCATGCTCGATGAGATCGCGACCAACCATCTCAAGGCCGAGATCGCCTATGCCGGTTTTGTCAGCTCCCTGCTGGACGCCTACGCCGCTCATCTTGTCCCCGGCTCCTCCGAATACATCCAGGTCAGGTTGCTGCAGGCCCGCCTGCAGCCACCGCTGACCGCCACGGAACTGGTCACCCTGGGTGATTTTGTGAACCAGTCTGCCGACCGCATTCAAAACACCCGCAACCTGGAAAGCCCGGCATTTACCCAGGCGATCAGCCCGTTATTGCGGGCGTTCGGCATCGAGGTCGCTGCCGGTGCCGCGGGGATGGAGGCGGCACCGGGCGTCCAAGCCGATCTACCTCCAGCCGCGATCGACACACTCGCCTACGTGGCACGATCACGCCCGCGTGTGAGTCCGGAGGTGATACCTGACGAGGACGCCGACGAGTCACCCGAGATTGCCGATGAGGTCGCCGATGATGAGCTCGCCGATGAGCTCGCGGATACGGAGGAAGAAGCCTGTTTCGAGGATGACAGCGGTGCCGGGGAGGCGGCTGACGCCGCCATTGTGCCCGCAACCGAACTGGGACAGGACTACCGTATCGAACTCGAGGCGCGCCGCGAAGATATCCAGAAGCTGCAGTCGGCCCTGGGCCTCCAGGTCCTGGAGACCATTACCCAGAACGAGGAATTTGGCGTCGTGCTCGAGATGGCACTGGCAGAACTCCGCCAGGCCGGGGATATGGAAGGTGTCGAGAACGTGCGCTGGACGCTGAACCGCGAGATCGAGAAGCTCATGAAGGGGCACAATGACCTGGCCGACAAGCTGGACAGTACCCACCATTACCTGCAGCTGATCGAGTCCGACAGTCGTGAGCTGACCGATGAATTGACCCGGGTACGCCTGCTCAGCCTGACTGATGAGCTGACCGGACTACCCAACCGTCGTGCCTTTATGCGACGCCTGGAAGACGAGGTCGCGCGGGTCCAGCGTTACGGTTTCCCGCTGTCGTTTGCGCTCATGGACCTGGATCATTTCAAGGGCATCAACGACGAGTACGGTCACGCTGCCGGCGACGAGGTGCTGCGCGTGTATTCGAAGAATATTCTTTCGATCTTCCGTCACCATGACATGGTGGCGCGCTATGGCGGCGAGGAGTTCGCCGTGTTGCTGCCCAACACGGATGCCGACGGCGCCATTCGTGCGCTCAACAAGGTCAAGCGCCGCGCCGCGGAGACCCGCTGGCAGTGTAATGGCACTGTCTCCCAGGCGCCTTCGTTCTCGGCGGGCGTATCGCTGTTCAAGCCGGGTGAGTCCGCCAGCGCCTTCATCGAGAGGGCCGACAAGGCCTTGTACCGGGCCAAGCGCATGGGGCGTGACCGGATCGAGCTGGATATCACCTACGAGACGGAAGACAGCGGCCGCACGCCGCGCCGCCGCAGCACCGACCTCTGAAACCCGAAGCGGTCGTCGGCTGCCGGGAGTGCCTGATCTATGCACGGCATGCCGGAAAAACTGCCTGTATAATTGGCGCCATAATGTACTTGACCGACGGGATAACGGTTTATGGCTACTATTGACGTGACCCGCGACACCTTTGAAGGTGTGATCACCGGGAACGATATCGTGCTGGTGGATTTCTGGGCAAAATGGTGCGGTCCCTGCCGGCAGTTCGCACCGGTGTATGAATCCATGTCCGAACAGTATCCGGACCTGGTATTTTCCAAGGTGAATACCGAGGAAGAGCGGGAGCTCGCCGGCCACTTCCAGATTCGCTCCATTCCTACCCTCATGGTTTTCCGCGAACAGATCATAGTCTTTTCACAGCCTGGTGCCCTGCCGCCGGCTGCGCTGACTTCGCTGATCGACAAGGTGCAGGAACTGGACATGGCCCAGGTCCGCAAGGAGATCCTGGAGGCGGAATCGGTTTAGGCGCAGGCGAGGGGGCGATGATGAGAACCACAAACGGTTTGCTGGTACTGCTGGCCTCACTGCTGCTGCTGCCGGCGCACACGGCGCGCGCCGACACCGACCTGCGCTACAACCAGATCCACCTGCAGGCGCAGCAGAGCGAGTCTGTCAGCAACGACACCATGCACGTCAGCCTGAGTACCTATGGCGAGGCGCGTGACCCCGCCAGTCTGGCGACGCAGCTCAATACGGACATGGAGTGGGCGCTGGCGATCGCCAGGAAGAATGAAGATGTGACCGTCAGTACCGGGGGTTATCAGACCTATCCGGTGCACCGCGACAATGTCCTCAAGGGCTGGCGTGGCCAGCAAAGCCTGGAACTGGAAGGCAAGGACACCCGTCAGATCGGCGAACTCGCCGGGCAGCTGCAGGAAAAACTCCAGATCAAGTCGATCAACTTCTCGGTCTCCGGAGAGAAGCGCCATGCAGTAGAAAACCGTTTAAT
>JAOTTU010000179.1 GCA_029864225.1 Gammaproteobacteria bacterium
GTACCTGGTGGCGAGGGAGCGGCACCAGGTCAGGATCGGTGCGCTCGACTGCGACATACGTCTGCAGGACGGTGAATCCATCCTGACGGAGATCAGTCGCAAGTTTTCTGTCGAGTCGCTCCAGGAGATGCTGACGGAGGCCGGTTACACGCTGGACCGCCACTACCAGCCCGACAACCGCTATTACTCGCTGCTGCTGGCCCGTCCGGCGGCAGTGCAAAGCAATAGCTGAAACGTTGTAGGAGCGGTCCCCTGACCGCGATACCACACACAAACAATCGCGCCGGAGGCCGGCGCTCCTGCAGGTTGTCCATCCACGATATAATTTCAACCTTGAGAACCGTAGGATGGGCAAAGGCCCATGGCCGTGCCCATCAAAACCCCTGGAATCCGGCTTTCGCCGGAATGACGAAATCTGAATTAATCAGGCCTTCCTTAGAAGTAAGTCAGTGGGTGCTGACGGGTGAGGCCTGATGCCCTGCCCTGGCGGCGATGATCAGAGCAGCAGGAACTCCAGCAAGGCCTTCTGGGCATGCAGGCGGTTTTCCGCCTCGTCCCATACCACGCTCTGCGGGCCATCGATGACATCCGCCACGACCTCTTCGCCGCGGTGTGCCGGGAGGCAGTGCATGAACAGCGCCGCCGGGTCTGCGGCGGCCATGATGTCGGTAGTGACCTGATAATCGGCAAAGGCGCTGACGCGTTTGGCTTGCTCATCCTCCTGGCCCATGCTGGCCCAGACATCGGTCACCACGAGGTCGGCGCCACGTGCCGCCTCGGTCGGGTTATTCACCAGCATGGCATAGTCCCCGGCATCTGCCAGAACCCGGGCATCCGGGTGGTAACCGTCGGGTGCGGCAATCCGCAGTTCGAAGTCGAAGCGGCGTGCGGCATTAATGTAGGAATGGCACATATTGTTGCCATCACCGATCCAGGCCACGGTCTTGCCCTGGATGTCGCCACGCTGTTCGAAGTAGGTCTGGATATCGGCCAGCAGCTGGCACGGGTGGTACATGTCGGTGAGCGCATTGATCACGGGCACTTGCGCGTATTCGACGAAGCGCTCGATCTTTTCATGCTCATATGTCCTGATTATGATGACGTCCGACATGCGTGAGAGTACCCGAGCCGTGTCTTCGATGGGTTCGCCACGCCCCAGCTGGGTGTCGCGCGGTGAAAGGAAGATGGCATGGCCGCCGAGCTGCGCCATGCCGGCTTCGAATGACACACGGGTCCGGGTGGAGGATTTCTCGAACACCATAGCCAGTATGCGGCCCTTGAGCGACTCGTGCAGCTCACCGGAGTGCTGGGTCGCCTTCAATTCGCCGGCACGTGCGATCAGTTTCCGGAGTTCCTCCGGCGACAGGTCCAGCAGGGTGAGAAAGTGCCTGGTCATGATCAAGCTATCCCGTGAGGAAATCCCGGACCAGGTCACTGACCTTGTCGACGATCATCGATGCCTGCTTCTCGCTGGTAATCAGCGGTGGCAGCAGCCGCACGACGCGTTCTGCCGTGACGTTGATCAGCAGGCCGCAATGCAGCGCCGTCTTGACCAGTTCGCCGCAGGGGCGGTCAAGTTCGATACCGATCATCAGGCCGCTGCCGCGAATTGCCCTGACACCGTCGAGACTGGACAGTTTTTCGATAAATCCCGCGAGCAGTTGCTTGCCAAGCTTCTCGGCATGCGCGACCAGTTGCTCGGCCTCGATCACATCCAGTACCGCCATGGCGGCACTGGAGGCCAGTGGGTTGCCGCCAAAGGTGGTGCCGTGGCTGCCGGGTTGCAGCAGGTCTGCGGCGTCCCCCCGGGCCAGGCAGGCCCCGATAGGAAAACCGTTGCCCAGTGCCTTGGCGACGGTGACGACATCCGGCAGCAGCTTGGTGTGCTGATAGGCGAACCACTGGCCGGTGCGGCCGATCCCGGTCTGGATTTCATCGACCATCATCAGCCAGTTCTGCTCATTGCAAATCTCGCGGATGCCTGCCAGGTAACCCGGATCCGGTACATTGATCCCGCCTTCACCCTGCACGGGTTCAACCAGGATGGCCGCCACATCACTGCTGTTCTTCGCCACGGTGCGGATCGCGTCCAGGTCGTTGTAGGGTACCCGGATGAAGCCCTGGACCAGCGGCTCGAACCCGGCCTGGACGCGCCGGTTGCCGGTGGCCGTGAGGGTTGCCAGGGTGCGGCCGTGGAAACTGTTTTCCATGACAATGATGGCGGGACACTCGGTGTCCCTGCCGTGTCCGTAAAGCCGCGCGATCTTGATGGCCGCCTCGTTGGCCTCGGCGCCCGAGTTGCAGAAAAACACCCGCCGCATCGCCGACAGCTGGGACAAGCGGTCAGCCAGTGCCGCCTGTAGCGGTATGCCGTAGAGGTTGGAGGTGTGGATCAGGCGGCGTGCCTGCGCCGAGATGGCCTCTGCAACGGTCGGATGCGCATGTCCCAGCCCGCACACGGCGATGCCGCTGAGCGCGTCGAGGTACTGTTTACCCTCGGTGTCCCACAGCCACACACCTTCACCGCGTTCGAACTGGACCGGGAGGCGGGCATAGGTTGACATGAGATGGTCTGTCATAGTTTTCAAAGTCTGAAAAGAAAAAGGCAGCCCGTCATAGACTGCCATCCTTCATTAACGCTGATTTTATAGCCAGAACTTCCCGCGGGCAAATGGCCTGAAAAGCGCAAACCCGGCATTATGCCGGGTTTGCGTGCCCTGTTACGACGAATTCAGACCGATGTCTTGGCTGTTCCTCTGCGTAGCCCAATACCGGGTTTAGAACGGCAGACCGTGCGCGTGGCCGGTCATGCACATCAGCATGGGTATGGACAGCAGGGTGTTGGTACGGGAGGCCATCAGGGCGACCTTTTTCGCCGAGGCGATCTGCTCGGCACTGGCCTCGACCATGCCCAGGATCTTCTTCTGGTTCGGCCAGATCAGCACCCACACGTTGAACAGCATAATGGTACCCAGCCAGGCGCCAACGCCGATCACGGCTGCACCGGACTGCAGGGTGAAGGCGTTCATGATTCCGATCCCCATGCTCTCGAGTGCGGCCGCACCGGTCAGCCAGGTTGCCAGGGCCGACCAGCGGAACCACAGCAGGGCGCGCGGTGCCACATACTTGTTTATAGCGGCGGGCCCGGGGCCACCTTCATCGCCCAGCGCCTCACCGACGGCCGGTACCTGGACGAAGTTGAAGTAATACAGCAGGCCGATCCAGGTGATGCCGGCCAGGACATGGGCCCAGACTTCGAGTTCCCAGAGATTGATGCCGCTTGTGCCGAGGACGAGTACGATAATAATCGCCAGCACAAAACCGGAGATGATGGTGCCCAGTATCGAGGTTAACGGATTCATGGTTGCAGGCTCCTTTTTGAGCGGCGTTTTTTCTTGAAAAGGGTTGAATAAAGGCTGACTAAAATAGTCGGGCACGGAAGGATAAGGCAGGGCTGCACATAATGCAATACGCAGACGGCCTTAATCTTCTTGGAAAAGCATTGACTTACAGGTGTTTCTGACTTCCTTGGCCAACGCCTGTCAAGCGGGTGATGTGAATGGATGCAATTGAACTCAGCATATTCTCCAGCCGGATAGCGGCCGCCTGTGACGAGATGGGGGCGGTGCTGCGGCGTGCGGCGTTTTCGACCAATATCAAGGACCGGCTGGACTACTCCTGTGCCGTTTTCGACCCACAGGGGCAGTTGTGTGCCCAGGCAGCGCATATCCCGGTCCACCTCGGCAGCATGGCCTACGCCATGCGTGACCTGGTGGCCGGACTACAATGGGCACCGGGTGACATGGTGGTGGTCAACGACCCCTACCTGGGTGGCACTCACCTGCCCGACGTGACCCTGATTGCCCC
>JAOTTU010000180.1 GCA_029864225.1 Gammaproteobacteria bacterium
GCCAGCGGCATGCGGGGTCCACTGACGGCCCGCGCAAAGATGAACACCGTGTCCTGTGCTGCGGCGCCGGCGGCGACCTGCGGGTCCAGGGTGACGCTGACGCTAATGGCCTTGTCTGCGGCGGCGACCGCTGGCGTGACGGTAGCCGCTTCCTGACGGGGTGTCGGAGCCTCGACCACCACACCCGGCGCCAGCCGTTCCCGGGCCTGGCTGATCTGCTGGGCAATCACCAGGGCATCTTCACCGCCAGGCGTCAGCTGTTCGGCGGCCCGCTGCCAGTAGCGGATCGCCTCGGCATAGTCGCCCTGCTGGTTTTTCCAGTGACCGGTGAGCCACAGGGCCTTCACGTTGCCGGGTTCGGTTTCCAGTGCCTTCATCAGCAATGCACCCGCCTGGTCGGTAAATTCCCGGCCATTGGCCATCACCAGGGCATCGGCATAATCGGCCAGCAGGCCGGCCTGGTCACCAGCCAGCTGGTGTGCCTTGGCGTAGGCCACGGCAGCATCGCCGAAACGCTCCAGTGACGTGTAACTGCGCGCCAGCATCGCCCAGCCCTCGGCGTTATCGGGTTCCTGGCGCAGGCGCTCGGCCAGGCGTTCCACCATTTCCTCGAGCGAATGCGCGCCCTGGGTCGGCATCCTGGCCGGAGCAGCACCGCCCTTTGCCAACAGCGGGATGATCTCCTGGGTACCGATGTAGTGGTAGAGACCGATGGTCACTCCCGGAATCAACACCATCAGCACCAGCGCCGCCCAGCGGCCGCCACGCACCTTCACCTCGGCGTTCCCAGCCGACGGACCCGACAGATCAACAAGCAGTTCGCGCTCCAGGTCCTGACGGGCTGCAAGATACTGCGTCTGGTCGATCCGCCCATTGTTCAGGTCGGCCTCCAGCTCGGCGAGCTGGGTCTTGATCACCTCGGTATTCAGTGCGTCCAGATCGGTGTCCAGCGGCTTGCTGCTGCGCAGGATCCAGGGCAGCGTGAACAACAGCGCCACCATGACCATGATGCCTGCCAGTCCCCAGAAGATGGTCATGCGTCGTTATCCTTGTCATGAACGGCCGGCCTGCCGAGCATTGCATCCAGACGCTTGCGTTCCGCGGCCGAGATCTCGGCCGCCGGCGCCTGGCCCTGGCGGCGCAGTGCACGTACCAGCAGGAAGGCGGCGATGGCCAGCAATACAAACGGGCCAAACCAGATCAAATAGGTCGCTGGTTTCAGCGGTGGATTG
The DNA here is from genome assembly GCA_029864225.1 of Gammaproteobacteria bacterium. Taxonomy (GTDB): domain Bacteria; phylum Pseudomonadota; class Gammaproteobacteria; order UBA9214; family UBA9214; genus CAMYJZ01. Next base: position 1,233 of record JAOTTU010000180.1, read on the forward strand.
TAGAGCACGAAATCGCCATAGCGATTGACCAGGAAGTCGACGATCTCCGCATCGCTGCGGCCTTCCTGAACCATGCCGTAGACCTCGGCGCGCAGATCATGGGCCAGTTCGGCATCCGAATCGGCCAGCGACTGGTTCTGGCAGACCAGACAGCGAATCTCCGTGATCAGGTCCCTGAAATGCAGCTCTTCCGCCTCCGTGTCGAAGGTGAAGGCTTCCAGGGTAACTGTGGCCGACGCCGGCACGGTGCCGAGCAGCAGCCACACAAACAGCAGTGCAGGGAGAAGTTGTTTCATGGGGAATCAGGATTTGAGTTTGGCAATCAGCGGGAGTAACTGCGTCTGCAATACCTCGGTGGTCAACGGCCCGACGTGTTTGTGGCGGATAATGCCTTGCGGGTCGATAACAAAGGTCTCCGGGGCGCCATAGACCCCCCAGTCGATGCCGACCCGGCCGTCCTCGTCAAAGGCGTTGGCTATATAGGGGTTACCCAGCTGGCGCAGCCAGCGCTGGGCATCGGCGCGGTTGTCCTTGTAATTGAGTCCATAGATCGCCACCTGCCCGGTCTGCGCCAGTTGCAGCAGGACATCATGCTCGGCACGGCAGGAGACACACCAGGTGGCCCAGATATTCAGCACGGCGACCTTGCCCTTGATATCGACATCGCTGATGGTGGTACCCGGATCGTCAAGGCGGGTGAGCGAGAAGGCTGGCATGGGCTTGCCCACCAGCGGCGAAGGCACCAGTTTCGGATCGAGGCTCAGCCCCCGAAACAGGAAGGCGACCAGCACGGCAAAGATGCCCAGCGGCACCAGGTAGCGCAGGTAACGGGCCATCAGGAGCGGCCCTCGGCGGCCAGGCCGCCCTTGACCGGTGCGCGGGCGCGGTGCCTGATGGCCATGCGGTAGCGCTTGTCCGTGGCCGCCAGCAGGCCACCGATGGCGATGAGAATGCCACCCAGCCAGATCCAGCGCACCAGGGGTTTGTAGTAAAGCCGCAGGCTCCAGTCGCCCCCGCCGAGTGATTCGCCCAGGGACACATAGATGTCGCGGGTGAAGCCGGGGTCGATACCCGCCTCGGTCATGGGCTTGGACTGTACCAGGTAGGTGCGTTTTTCCGGATGCAGCACGGCGACCTCACGGTCTCCCTTGTAGACGCGAATGGTGCCGCGATCGGCGCGGTAATTGGGGCCACGGTGGTCCTCAACACCCTCGAAAATAAAGTTGTGACCGGCCAGCGCGACGGTCTGGCCCGGCGACATGCGGATATCCTGTTCGACATCGAACAGGGTGACCACAGTCACACCGACGACGAATAGCGCCACACCGAAATGCGCCACCACCATGCCGTAGTAACTGCCGCCGCCCTTGAGACGCAGATCCCGCCAGAGCCCTGCCAGGCCCTTGCGGTTGCGGAAACGCTGGCGCAGCCCGATAAACAGTGTGCTGACCAGCCACACGGACAGCATCACGGCCTCCCCGACCCAGATCGACCAGCCTTCATGCAGCACCGGCAGGGCTGCCAGCAGGCCGGCGCCGAGACTGACCAGGAAGGCGAGGCGCAAGCGGCGCAGCAGCTCGCCGCCGTCCTGGTATTTCCAGCGCGCCAGCGGTCCCATGCCCATCAGCAGGATCATGAACGGCGCAAAGATAATCAGCATGGTGGTGAACCACGGAAAGCCCACCGAGATCTTGCCCCAGCCCATTGCGTCGTATATCAGCGGCGCCAGGGTCCCGAGCAGGATGAAGGCGGTGATCATGACCAGTGAGAGATTGTTGCCCAGCAGCAGCGTCTCCCGGGAGATCATGTCGAAGCGCCCGCCGCTACTGACGTCCGGTGCCCGCCAGGCATACAGCGCCAGCGAACCGCCGATGACGAGGCACAGGAACACCAGGATAAACAGGCCGCGCGCCGGATCGGCGGCGAAGGAATGCACCGAGGTCAACACCCCGGAGCGCACCAGGAAGGTACCCAGCAGGCTCAGGGAAAATGCCAGCAGCGACAGCAGCACTGTCCAGCGCTTGAACGCACCGCGTTTTTCAGTCACCGCCAGGGAATGGATCAGGGCGGTGCCGGCCAGCCAGGGCATGAACGAGGCATTCTCAACCGGGTCCCAGAACCACCACCCGCCCCAGCCCAGCTCGTAGTAGGCCCACCAGCTGCCCAGGGTGATGCCGATGGTCAGGAACACCCAGGCCACGGTGGTCCAGGGCCGCGACCAGCGCGCCCAGGCGGCGTCCAGCTTGCCGCCGACCAGGGCGGCGATGGCGAAACTGAAGGCGACCGACAGGCCCACGTAACCCATGTAAAGCATGGGCGGGTGCACTGCCAGGCCAAAGTCCTGCAGCAGCGGATTGAGGTCCCCGCCCTCCATTGGTACCGGGAAGCGCCGGTCGAAAGGGTTGGAGGTAAACAGCAGGAAGCTCAGGAAGCCGATACCGATCATGCCCATGACGGACAGCACCCGTGCCAGCACCACGGCCGGCAGGTCGCGGGCGAACAACGAGACCGCGACAGTCCAGCCACTCAGGATCAGCGCCCAGAGCAACAGCGAACCCTCGTGCGCCCCCCACACGGCAGAGACCTTGTAGAGGATGGGCAGCTGTGTATTACCGTGCTGC
>JAOTTU010000030.1 GCA_029864225.1 Gammaproteobacteria bacterium
GTACATCAGGAACGCCATGCGGCTGACCTTTTCTGAGAGCGGCTTTGCGCCGAGCACCACCGCGGCGATCAGGTACCAGATCGCGACGTGCGCCGAGACATTGATCTGCTGGGAGGAATGCCCCATGGCCCACCAGACGGTCTTGTACATCAGGGTATCGATATTGCCGATCCAGCCCAGCGACCACAAAAAGGTCGGGACCAGGATGATCGCGCCCGAGGCAATCGTGAATACCGCAATGATCGCGGCCGTGATCGCGCCGAAGGTCACCAGCGGCACGGAGCCTTCGTAGGTCTTTTCCTCCTTGGCGATAACCAGGGTGCCGAAAAATACGAAACAGCCGATCAGTGCGCCGACCGCAAACAGGATCAGGCCCAGGTAGAAATGCGGTGCGGCCTGCATCGGCACGTACGAGGTGAACATGACACTGGAGTTGCCCTGCAATACAGCGACGTTGGTCATGACGGCGCCAATCAGCATCAGGGCAAACCCGGTCCAGGCCCAGCGGGGTGCGGCGAGTCGCGAATTCAGCAATATTGCCGAGGCAAAATACAGCACCGCGATTTCGAAAAAGATGATCCACACCAGCAGCACGTCCAGCCCGTGGCCGGTCAGCACCAGATAGAACCAGTCGGCCGGCAGCAGGTGCACTGCGGGCCAGCGTGTGAGCGCCACCATCAGCCCGAATAATCCGCCGACGGCAAGGAAAATGATCGCCGTCACGGCGTTGGCCTTGATCAGGTTCTCGGCGGAACTGTGAATGCGCAGCCCGGTGGCCGGACAGACACGATGTTTAAAAGTTGGCATCTGTATATCCCCCTAGTTCTCGGTCACGTAGATCTTGCCGATCATGGTGTGGTGACCGATGCCGCAAAATTCGTTGCAAACCACCCCGTACTCCCCCGCTTCATTCGGTGTCAGCGTCACGACCATGTCGTAGTTGGGGTGAACCTGCAGGTTGATATTGACCGGCTGCAGGGAGAACCCGTGCTGCCAGTCCATGGAGGACAAATGCAGGCGGTAGGTCTGGTCTTTCTCGAACTCGATGATCGGCCACCATTGCCACAGCCTTGCAATCATGTATACATCGCTTCCGGGTGGAGGACGTACTACCGGGAATCCCGCCTCCTCGCGCACCTGGTATTTTTCCACCATTTCATTTGCCTTTTCAGCAAACCGCTCCGGTGTGATGCGATAGGATTCATTGGACAGGTTCTGCTCACCTTCCATGTGCCAGTAGATCATTGCCGAGAACATCAAGAGTCCCCATAGAAAGGCAATGACGATCCAGACAATCTCGGTACGCGCTATCGGCTCGTTCCACCAGATGCGCTGGGGTGGAGGATGAATTGCCATTATGTGCCCCCTTTTTGGTTACTTGGCTATCGGGATCGTTATGATTTCCATGATCCCCCAGATCAAATAAAAGACTGTCGGCATCACCACACCCAGGAACAACAGCAGGAATGGATTATCCAGGAGTTTCTGCATTGTCGGGATGCGCTCATCCTCATCGCCCCCGGTATTGGGCGTACTGGCGCCCGGATCTGAATCACTCATCCTCTCCCCCTCGGTAGATGTCAGTGTTAGATTTTCCGACTGATAATACAATACAGACTGAGCGTATCAAACATCTTATTAGTGTCAATTGCCTTGATCTATATCAAGGCTTTCCGGAACGATAAGAATTTCCCCTGCGGCACTCTTGCAATTGCTGCACTATTTGGAACAAGTCCAGGGTATGACTACTGGCTGGAGAGATGGCGAATTAACGCAAAGGATGATAACGCCATGACCAGCAGAACGGCAAAGAAGATAATACTGCGGTATTCCAGCCGCCGACCGGCAGCAGCCTCGATACGGTTCACGATCCAGTCAGCGCCCACATACAGGAAAACCGCCAAAAGAGTGAAATAGAGAATCTCCATGGCCGCTGAGCTTACCCCAGGTGTCCGTACAAATCACAATCCAGGCATCCCCGCCCTTGTTATAGGCCCTCAGTCGCTCGATATCGTCGACCCTGACGGTATTATCGGCGATGTCGATATAACCTTCCCTGGCGAGCCCGGTTATGTCAGTCATCCAGGCATCATATTTCGGACCGGCGACCTACCGCAAAACAAAACCGTGCTCACCGCAGAGGCGCGGAGGTCGCAGAAAAAATCCACCAGCGAACTCACTGCAAAGGCGCTAAGATCGCAATAGGTGCAATGGAAATAATGAAGCTCATATCTTAAATAAGATTCTGAACATATGCATTCAAGTCATTACTGCAAAGAGTAATATTTATTAAGGAAAGTCTGATCAATCCGTCATTCCGGACGGAGCGTAGTGGAGAGCCGGAATGACGCAAGATGAATTAATCAGGCCTTCCTTAAGTATTTTGTATTCTTTGCGACCTTTGCGCCTTTGCGGTGGATTTTTTTAATTCTCCGCACTCTCTGCGTCTCTGCGGTAAATTAACCTGGTGGCAGTGCACCACCTCTGCAAATTGCGCATATTGAGGTAGACTTGCGCGCCATGTCAGGATCGTCCGGCCACACCCCCATGATGCAGCAGTACCTCGGCATCAAGTCCGAGCACCCGGACGTCCTGGTGTTCTACCGCATGGGGGACTTCTACGAGCTGTTTTACGAGGACGCGCGACGCGCGGCACGCCTGCTGGATATCACCCTGACGGCACGCGGGCAGTCGGCCGGTGAACCCATTCCCATGGCCGGTGTCCCGGTACATGCCGCCGAACAGTACCTGGGTCGCCTGGTCCGCCAGGGCGAGTCCGTGGCCATCTGCGAACAGGTCGGCGAGGTCGGCGCCGGCAAGGGGCCGGTGGAGCGCAAGGTGACACGCATCATGACACCGGGCACGGTGACCGATGAGGCCCTGCTGACTGATCACCAGGACAACCTGCTGGTCGCCATCAACAAGGCCGGCAAGACCTGGGGGCTCGCCAGCCTGGACCTGACGGGCGGACGCTTCGGCGTCCAGGAACTCGCGACCGAGGAGGCCCTGCTGGGCGAACTGGAACGCCTGCATCCCGCAGAACTCATCTGCAACGAGGACGTGGCCCTGCCCGTGCCCATTCACAATATGCCCGGCCTGCGCCTCCGGCCCCCCTGGCACTACGACAGCGATACGGCCCGGCGCCAGTTGAATGAACAGTTCGGCACCCGCGATCTATCCGGCTTTGGCTGTGATGGTCTCGACTGCGCCATCGGCGCCGCAGGCAGCCTGCTGCAGTACGTAACAAACACCCAGCGCACTGCCCTGCCCCACTTGCGCAGCCTGTGCGTTGAAAAACAGGCAGACAGTCTGGTGATGGACGCGGCCACGCGCCGCAACCTTGAACTGGAGCATTCAAGCAACGCTGCGGAGGGACACACCCTGGTTGCCGTGCTCGACCAAACGGCAACCAGCATGGGCGCGCGGCTGCTGAGACGCTGGCTGAACCGGCCCTTGCGCGCTGCGGCACAGCTGCAACAGCGCCACCAGTGCGTGGGCCAACTGGCGCAAGACCGGCGCTTCGAAGACTTGCACTCAGCCCTCAAGGGCGTCGCCGATATCGAACGCATCCTGGCGCGCGTGGCCCTCATGTCGGCCCGCCCGCGCGATCTCGGCGGCTTGCGCGACAGCCTCGGGCAGCTTCCCGCCATCCTCGGGCAGCTCTCCGGATTGGAGAATCCCCTGCTGTGCGAACTCGCCGAGCGCATCGGTGAGCATCCCGAGGCCCATGAACTGCTATGCCGGGCCCTTGTCGAGACCCCGCCGGTGCTGGTCCGCGACGGCGGCGTGCTCGCCGCCGGGTACGACGCGGAACTCGATGAACTGCGCCACCTGAGCGAGCATGGCGACCAGGTCCTGGTCGAGATGGAGACCCGGGAACGCGAACGCACCGGCATCGCCGGCCTGAAGGTCAGTTACAACCGCGTGCATGGCTACTACATCGAGGTCAGCCGGCATCACGCCGACAAGGTGCCTGCGGACTACCAGCGCCGCCAGACCCTCAAGGCAGTGGAACGCTACATCACCCCGGAACTCAAGGCGCACGAGGACAAGGTGCTGAGTGCGCGCGAGCGCGCCCTGGCACGGGAAAAGGCCCTCTACAACACACTGCTGGAGACCCTCGGCAGCTTCATCGAATCCCTGGGCCGTTGCGCCGGGGGGCTCGCCGAACTCGATGTGCTGGCCACCTTTGCCGAGCGCGCACTCACCCTCAACCTGAGCTGCCCGATACTGGACACACGCCCCGGCATCCACATCGAGGGCGGCCGCCACCTGGTGGTCGAACAGCTGCTGGACGAGCCCTTCATCCCCAACGACACCCGGCTCAACGCCAAACAGCGCATGCTGATCATCACCGGGCCCAACATGGGCGGCAAGTCGACCTACATGCGCCAGACGGCGCTCATCGTGCTGCTGGCGCATATCGGCTGCTATGTGCCGGCCGACAAGGCGGTCATCGGTCCGGTCGACCGCATCTTCACCCGCATCGGCGCTTCCGACGACCTCGCCGGCGGACGTTCCACCTTCATGGTCGAGATGACCGAAACCGCGAACATCCTGCATAACGCCAGCGCCAACAGCCTGGTGCTGATGGACGAGATCGGCCGCGGCACCAGCACTTATGACGGCCTGTCTCTGGCCGGGGCCTGCGCGATCGATCTCGCCACCCGCATCAGGGCCTTTACCCTGTTTGCGACGCACTATTTTGAACTGACCTCCCTGCCGGAGACCTGTGAGGGCATCGCCAACGTGCACCTCGACGCCGTCGAGCACGGTGACCGGATCGTGTTTCTCCATGCCGTGAAGGCAGGCGCAGCCGACCGCAGTTATGGCCTGCACGTCGCGGCCCTGGCCGGCGTACCGCGTGCGGTCATCGAGCAGGCACAGCAGCGCCTGGATGAGCTGGAGCAGAGTGCCGCCGTCACCCCGGCAATACCGGCGCCGCGCGCCCAGCTGGGGCTGTTCGACATTTCCCACGGGCATCCCCTGTTCGATGCACTGGAGGGGATCGACCCGGACAGCATGACACCGCAGCAAGCACACCAGCTGCTGTATACCCTCAAGCAACTGGCGCAGCAGAAACTCAACGGATAAACAGTCAGGCACACGGCGGCTTTGCTATAATCTACACCCATAGATTATTTGTCACCTGATTACAAAGACTTATATTTCACACCTGAGAATATGGATTATACTGTCGGCCAGCGCACGGCCGGCAACAGCAGGCAATCCGGGAGAATCACATGACGTTTGTGGTCACTGAAAGCTGCATCAAGTGCAAATACACCGACTGTGTCGAGGTGTGCCCGGTGGACTGTTTTCACGAGGGCCCCAACTTCCTGGTGATTGACCCGGACGAATGCATCGACTGCACCCTGTGTGAACCGGAGTGCCCGATCAATGCCATCTACGCCGAAGACGACCTGCCCCCGGGCCAGGAACACTTTCTCGAGCTCAACACCGAACTGGCCCGGCAATGGCCGGTCATCACCCAGATGAAGGACGCCCCGGCGGATGCGGACGAGTGGAAGGACATACCCGACAAGCTCCAATACCTGGAACGCTGAAGGACAGTCCATAAACCGCTATCCTGCATGTTGCATCAGTATCCGGGATGCTGGCGCAGGACAGGCGCGACTGGACGCCGATCTGGAACGAAAGTCATAGCCGTAGCTATGACTTGAGTGAAGATCAAGTCCAGGTGGGCCTGGACAAGCCAGGGCCCGGATAGGCTGCGGGCCGTTTACAAATTGCACTGCTGGATTTTTTCGGATCATTGATAGTTAAACCCTCGTGTAAAGCTGTTTTCACTCTGGCCCGCAGCCGACTGGTGCAATATGCAGGCTATTACCCCAGCGCAGGGCAACCCGGCCGGGAGTCGCCCCGTGTCCCCGGCTGACGGCATCATACCGGTTGCCTACCACAATGATGTCCTGCAGGTGGCGGCGCAACGCATTGTAAAACGCTGCGCGGCGACACTCCCCGACCTGACGCGTTGTGTTGTCCTGCTGCCCGATCTGCAGTTCGCGCCGCGCCTGCGCCGGCTCCTGCTGCAGGCCGCGGGCAGCCAGCACCCGGCCCTGCTGGGCCCGACCATTCTCACCACCGACCTCTGGTTGCACGAACACCACCCGATCGACCGGAAGGTCCCGGTCCGTGCCCGGCGCGAACTGATGCTGGTCGAGGCCCTGCAGCAGCAACCTTCGGTATTCGCCGGCATCGATCCCTGGCACATTGCCAGTGACATGCTCAGCCTGTTCGATGACCTGACCCTCAACCGGGTGCGATTGCCGGACAGCCTCGACGCTTTCACCACGACACTGATGCAGGCCTACGGAATCCACGATTCCATACCGGAACCGCTGGGTATGGAGGCGACCATCGTGCATCGGCTCTGGCAGGCTTGGCACGACCAGCTGAGCGCGCAGGACCTGTGCGACCCGGGCATGGCCTATCTGCAACGCCTGGCCGCAGCCGCTGCCAATGACAGCGAAGCGGTTATCTTCCTGGTGGAACCCGCCACCTTGTCAACTGCCGAACTCGAGTGGGTGACCGGGCTGCTGCAGTTGGAGTGTGCCGAAGTCATCCTGCAGGCCCCGCCGCTCGACCCGCAACGGATTAGCCAGCACCCGCTCCACAGGCTGCTCACCCACATCGGCGCAGCCGCACCGACCCCGGCGGTGCCCGCGTCGGCTTCGCGCTGCCTGGACGCCGCCCTGCTGGCCAGCGACCGCTCGCCGGCGCAACGTGCCCGGGAGTTTCGTGCCCGGGTTACGGCCTCCCCATTGGCCGGGCGTCTGGCCATACTGCCCGCCGACTCCGCCGAGCAGGAGGCCCGGGCCATCGACATCCAGGTGCGCCAGTGGTTACTGCAAGGCCGGCAGGCCATCGCAGTCGTGACCGAGGACCGGCGCCTGGCGCGCCGTGTGCGCGCACTGCTGGAGCGTGCCGGCATCCAGCTTAAGGACAGCGGCGGCTGGGCGCTCTCCACCACCAGTGCCGCGGCCGCGCTGGAAAGCTGGCTGGAGACCGTGGAAGAGGATTTCGCACACCAGCCGCTGCTGGACGTGCTCAAGTCGCCGTTTGTCTGCCCGCCACAGGAACGCGAGTCCCACCTCGCCACCGTCCACCGCCTGGAGCAGGACATCATCCTGCACGAGCAGATCGCACGCGGCCTGGAACGCTACCGTCGCCACCTGGAATACCGCACCCGGCGGCTGAGCAGTGCGTGGACAAAGCAGTCGGCCGAGGCCATCCGCATCCTGCTCAATCAGCTCGACCAGGCCGCGGACCCGCTGAGGGCATTTATCGACGGGGACAGCGCCTCCCCGGCACACCTGCTCGAGGGTCTGCGCAGCAGCCTGGAAACCCTCGGCCTGTGGGCGGCCTTCAGCGAGGACCCGGCAGGCCGGCGCATCCTCGACGAATGGAACCTGCTGCACCAGGCTGCCAGGCACTCCGCGATCAGCATGGACTGGCTCGAATTCCGCGCCTGGCTGGGCAGGGCGCTGGAACGCCATGATTTCCACCCGGCGACCGGCGACAGCCCGGTCGTCCTGCTGACTGTTGCGCAGGCCCAGCTGGGCCGATTCGACGGTCTGGTGCTGGGAGCCAGTGACCGCGAGCACCTGCCGGGCGCGCGTGCCGGTTCGCCGTTCTTCAATGACGGTGTACGCCAGGAACTCGGTCTGCCGATATGGCCTGAGCGCTACCAGCAGGGACTGCACCAGTTCCGCACCCTGCTGGAATGTGCCCCGCAGGTGCTGCTGACCTGGTGCCGGGAGAGCGGCGGCGAGACCCGCCTGCCCAGCCCCTGGCTGGAGGCGCTGCAGACCTTTCATCAGCTGGCCTATGACGATGCGCTGCTGGCCATCGAACTGCAGGGGCTGGTGAACCACCCGGCGACGCAGGTGCGCGGCGACAACCCGCTGCCGCTGCCATTGCCGGCCGGCCACCCCGCCCCGGTCCTCGACGCCCCCTTGCAACCACAGCGCCTGTCGGCCGGCAGTCACCAGCGCCTGGTCGACTGCCCCTACCGGTTCTATGCGGCCGATGCCCTGCAACTGAAACCGCGCGAGACCATCAGCGAGGCGCTGGAAAAATCCGATTACGGGGAACGTATTCACCGCTGCCTGGAGGCCTTCCATGGCGGCCACGAGCGGCTCCCTGGCCCGTTCACCAAACCCCTGACAGGCGCGCATCGCACCGAAGCCATTGCCTTCCTGCGCGCCGTGTCCACGGCCGTGTTCGCCGCTGACCTCGAGGACAATTTCGAACACCGTGCCTGGCTGAAACGCTGGGATGACCTGATCCCGGACTACATCGACTGGCAGATCAGGCACCAGCAGCACTGGGCCGTGCAGCACGTCGAACAACAGGCCGAGGCCCGGCTGGCCGGGGAGGACCGCCTGCACGGGCGCCTCGACCGCATCGACGCCGGGCCCGACGGGATCAGTATCATCGATTACAAGACCGGGGCCATCCCGAAACAGGCGCAGGTCGAGTCGGGCGAGGCCATTCAGCTGCCCTCCTATGCCCTGCTCACCGACACCCCGCCGCTACGGGTCGAGTACCTGCAGCTCGACAAGAAGGTGAGTGACACGGTGTCACTGCAGGGGACGGCGCTCAACGAGCTGGCCACGGCGGTACGCGAGCGCCTGGTAACGGTGCTGGCCGCCATCCGCACAGGCACGCCGTTGCCGGCCTGGGGTGACGCCGGTGTCTGCAGGTACTGTGAAATGGACGGCCTGTGCCGGCAGCAAGCCTGGCTGGATGACGCCATGGCTGATGGCAGCAGTGAGCCGGCATGAACACGCTGAGCCGACCTGATCCGCTGCAGGCTGTCAGCCCGGCGCACAATGCCACGGTGCATGCCTCGGCCGGTACCGGCAAGACCTGGCTGCTGGTCACGCGCATCATCCGCCTGCTGCTGGACGCGGCCCGCCCGGACAGCATCATGGCCATCACCTTCACCCGCAAGGCCGCCGCCGAGATGCAGGAACGCCTGACCGAGCGCCTGCGCGAGCTGATGCGTGCCGACGACGCCGGGCTGGATGCCTTGCTGAAACAGTGCGGGATCGACCCGGACCCGGAGTGCCGCCAGCAGGCACGCCGCCTGTATGAACAGCATCTGTTCAATCCCTATCCCCTGCGCACCACCACCTTCCATGCCTTCTGCCAGGAACTGCTGCAACGCTTCCCGCTGGAGGCCGGCATCCCCCCCGGCTTCGAGATCAGCGAGTCCACCGCCATGCTGGAACAGCAGGCCTGGGATGCCCTGTTCATGCAGGCCACGCGGCAACCGGACTCGGCGCTCGCCCGGGCACTCGAGCAGCTCATCGGGATGTGCGGCGGCCTGTCCAATACGCGCAGTGCACTGCTGTCGTTTCTTGCCCACCGCAGTGACTGGTGGGCCTACACCAAGGGCCAGGCAAACGGGACCGCCTGGGCGCAACGCAAACTGGCGCGCCTGTTCGGGGTGTCGCCTGAGGAGGATCCGCTGGCGGGCTTTCCCGACGACACCCAGCGCGCGCGGCTGGCGGAATTTGCGGAACTACTGGGGCGCAATACCGCAACCGACAGGAAGTCCCAGGCGCTGCTGAACCAGGCCCTGGAGGCGCCGCTGACGGCGGCCGAACGCTTCGCGATCATCAAAGACGTCTTCCTGACCAAGCAACAGCAACCCCGCAAGCGCAAGGCCGCCCCTGCCCAGCGCAAGCGCCTCGGGGAGGCGGATGAACAGCGCCTGCTGGAACTGCATGAAGAGTTCGTCAGCGGGCTGCTCGACCGGCTGGACCGGCTGGCACGGATCAACAGCATGCGCACCAGCAGTGCCTGGTACAGCGCCGGTGTGCGGCTGCTGGAGCATTTCCAGCGCATCAAGCGGGAACAGCGCCTGCTGGATTTCTCCGATCTTGAATGGCAGGCCTGCGAACTGCTCAACCGCAGCGCGCACGCCTACTGGGTACAGTACAAGCTGGACAAGCGCATCGATCACCTGCTGGTCGACGAATTCCAGGACACCAACCCGACCCAGTGGCGCCTGCTGCTGCCCCTGCTCGAGGAACTGGCGGCCGGCGCGGATGAACGCGCGCGCACGGTGTTCCTGGTCGGCGATGAAAAACAATCCATCTACCGGTTCCGACGCGCCAATCCGGCCCTGCTGGCGACCGCCTCGGACTGGCTGACGAGTCGGCTGCAGGCCCGGCGTTACCCGCTGGACAAGTCGCGGCGTTCGGCCCGGGCGATCATCGACTGCGTCAACCGGGTGTTCGGCAGCGGGCTGCTCAATGAGCGCATCAGCCCTTACACCCCCCATGCGACCTGGCTCGAGGACCTGTACGGCCGGGCCGAGTTGCTGCCATTGGCCGGCACCGGGGCGGATGAACCTGCAGCGCCGGCAACCGGGACCGGCCTGCGCAATCCCCTGCTGCAGCCGCGCCAGGTGGCACAGGACCTGCGCCACTACCGCGAAGGTGAAGCCATTGCCGCACAAATCCGCCGACTGCTGGACGAGCGGACCCTGATTGGCGCGGAGGGATCGGCGCGCGAACTGGACTATGGCGACATCATGATCCTGGTACGCCAGCGCACTCATGTCATGGCCTACGAGCGCGCCCTGCGAGATGCCGGCATCCCCTACCTCGGAGCCGGCCGGGGTACCCTGCTGCAGAATATCGAGATCCGCGACCTCGAGGCCCTGCTGAATATCCTGATCTCACCCTATGACAACCTGGCGCTGGCCCAGGTATTGCGTTGTCCGGTGTTCGGGGTAGCGGATGACGATCTGATGCGGCTCGCCGCCATGGACAGCGGCACCTGGTATGAGCGCCTTGCGCAGGTCCCTGCCGCACACAGCCCGGGGCTTGCCGCGGCCTACCGGCTGTTGAACAGCTGGCGCGAGCTTGCCGGGCAGGTCCCCGTGCATGACCTGCTGGATCGTATCTACCACGAGGGTGAGGTGCTGCAGCGTTATGCATCCGCCTTCCCGCCCGCCCTGCGGCCGCGGGTACATGCCAACCTGACGCGTTTCATCGAACTGGCACTCGAGGTCGACAGCGGCCGCTATCCGAGCCTGTCACGCTTCCTCTATCAACTGGAGCGCTTGCGTCGCCAGGAACAGGACCAGCCCGATGAAGGCACGCAGGAACAGGCGGACAACAACCGCGTGCGGCTGATGACCATCCATGCCGCGAAGGGACTGGAATCAGCGGTGGTGTTCCTCGCGGATGCGACGGCCGGACACAGCCCGCACAATGCCTACGAGGCCCTGATCGAGTGGCCGGCCGCGGCGGACCGCCCGCGCCACTTCCTCCTGTGTGGCAGAAAAACGGACCAGGACAGTCTCACCGCACGCTTGCTGGAACAACAGGCCGCGGAAGACCTGCGTGAAGACGCCAATCTCCTCTATGTGGCTCTGACCCGGGCACGCCAGTTCCTGTTCATCACCGGCAGTGCCTCAGCAAAGAATCCGGACGCGAGCTGGTATGAGCTGATACGCTGCGCCCTGCTCGATGCCGGCAGCCGCACTGATGCCACCCCCCCGGCGCTGGAATCGGGACGGCGTCCGGGCGCGGCTGCGGCACGCCCGGCACCGGCAAGGGTTGCCTCGGTCGATCCACGCCTGGCCGAGCGCATCCAGGTACCCGCACCCTACCGCCTGATCGCCCCCAGCCGCCTGGTGACGGCCGCAACCGACATGCCGGGCGCGGTCGACGGGCGCCGGCGCGGCAGCGCCCTTCACCTGATGCTGGACCGGCTGTCCCGGCCGCAGGGCGGCACCGCCGCACAGAGCCTGGCCGGGCTCGCCAGCACACTGGACCGGCACGCGGATGACCCGGAACTGCTGGCCTGGTGGCAGGAGGCACAGGACGTCCACGCGGACCCGCGCTTCGCCCACCTGTTTGACCCGTCCCGCTATGACCGGGCCTGGAACGAGGTCCCGATTCAGTACCTGCTGGGCGAACACCTGGTGTACGGCATCATCGACCGCCTGGTGGTCAGTGGCGACAGCGTTTTGGTCATCGACTACAAGACGCACCAGTCAGCCAGTGCCGACAGTGTGGCGGAACTCGCCATGGACTACCGTGAACAGATGCGCCTGTACGCACAGGGAGTGGCTGCCCTCTGGCCCGGACACCCGATCAGGCCCTGCCTGCTGTTTACCGCTTGCAAGGCCCTCGTCGATATGAGCTAGCCGGCTACCCCGGTTGCCGGCCCGGTTGTGAACTGCACGTGTCAATAACCTGCCCGGCTCTCGACCCGACACCCGGCAGATGACAGAATCGCCTCCTGCCAGCAGGCCCATTCAGCACTACACGTCAGGATCATGCTCCCAGTGCCAGAACCAACACAAGCAAGCCCATCACCGCGCGACCCGGTCGCGTTCCGGGAGGCGTTCAGCTACTGGCTGAAACTCGGTTTTATCAGCTTCGGCGGCCCCGCCGGGCAGATCAGCATGATGCACCAGGAACTGGTGGAGAAACGCCGCTGGATATCCGAGCACCGTTTCCTGCATGCGCTCAACTACACCATGGTCCTGCCGGGGCCGGAGGCGCAGCAACTGGCCACCTACATCGGCTGGCTGATGCACGGGGTACGGGGTGGCATAGCCGCTGGCGTGCTGTTCGTCCTGCCGTCGCTGTTCATCCTCATCGGCCTTACCTGGGTCTACCTCGCCTACGGCGATGTGCCCGTCGTACAGGGGATCCTGTACGGCATCAAACCCGCCGTCACGGCCATTGTGATATTTGCCGCCTACCGCATCGGCAGCCGCGCACTCAACAACAACCTGCTGCGTGCCATGGCGGTAGTGGCGTTCATTACCATCTTCGCCTTCCATGTGCCGTTTCCCTACATCGTGCTGGCAGCCGGGATCATCGGCCTTGCCGGCTCGCATTTTGCGCCGGACAAGTTCAAGGCCGGCGGCCATCACCAGGGCGCTGTAAAGTCCTACGGTCCCGCGCTCATCGATGATGACACCCCGTTGCCGGCGCATGCCCGTTTCCAATGGAGTCGACTGGTGGCCCTGGCCGTGATCGGGCTGCTGGTCTGGTCCGGCGCCATCGCCCTGCTGTTCAGCGTCTACGGATGGCAGGGCACACTCACCCAGATGGGCTGGTTTTTCACCAAGGCCGCGCTGGTGACCTTCGGCGGCGCCTATGCTGTTCTGCCCTACGTTTACCAGGGTGGAGTCGAACACTATGCCTGGCTGAGCGGCACGCAAATGATCGATGGGCTCGCCCTCGGTGAAACGACCCCCGGTCCACTGATCATGGTGGTGGCCTTTGTCGGCTTTGTCGGCGGCTGGACCAAGGAACTGTTTGGCCCGGAGGCGCTGGCTCTGGCCGGCGCTGCCGGTGCGGGCATTGCCACGCTGTTTACCTTTCTGCCCTCCTTCCTGTTTATCCTGCTCGGCGGGCCCTTCGTCGAGGCGTCCCGTCACGATGTGAAGTTCACAGCGCCATTGACCGGTATCACGGCGGCCGTGGTGGGCGTGGTGATCAACCTGGCGGTGTTCTTCGCCTACCACGTGCTCTGGCCAGAGGGCTTCGCGGCACGCTTTGAGTGGTTCTCAGCAGTGCTCGGACTGGCCGCCTTCGTTGCCCTGTTCCGGTTCAAGCTCGGCATCGTCACGGTGATCGGCGCGGGTGCCGCGCTGGGACTTGGCTATTCAATGTTCCGTTAACCACCAGAGTGGCCCTGCCCTATCGGCACCACGTCGTGTGCTAACATGACGCCTGTTTTTTAGCGTAACAAAGCAGGTCCCCATGTCCGAATCGTCCCATATCAGCAACGTCACCCAGGCCACGTTTTCCACCGATGTCATCAACGCCTCGCACCGGGTCCCGGTCCTGGTGGATTACTGGGCCGAGTGGTGCGGTCCCTGCCAGATGCAGATGCCGGTCCTCAATAAACTGATCGAGGAGCACGCCGGCAACTTTCTGCTGGCCAAAATCAACACCGATGAGGAACGCGAGCTGGCGCGTGAGCATGGCATCCGCAGCCTGCCGACCATGCGCCTGTACAAGGAGGGTGAAGTCGTCGAGGAGATCCTCGGCGCCCAGACCGAGTCGACTCTGCGCGTCATTATCGAACGCCACATAGCACGGCCTTCGGACAGTGTGCGCCTGGCCGCACGCGCGGCACACCAGCAAGGCCGCCCGGAGGAGGCCCTTGCCCTGCTGCAGAAGGCGCTGAAAGATGATCCGGGCAACCACCGCATCCGCTTTGACTGTGCAGAAATGCACCTGTTACTGGGGCAACTGGATGAAACCGGATCGATTCTGGCGGCCCTGCCGCCAGACATTCGCGCCGAGGCGGATGCCGTCCGGCTGGGTGCATTGCTCGGTTTTGCGCACCAGGCCCGGGACGCGCCGCCCGTCGCTGAACTCGAGCAGACGCTGAAGGAACAGCCGGCCAATTCAGCGGCGCGCTACCAGCTGGCCGCACAGCACGTGATGTCAGGCCAGCCGGAGACGGCGATGAAGGAGCTCCTCTACATAATCCAGCATGACCGCCAGTATGGCGACGATGCCGGCCGCAAGGGCCTGCTTGCGGTATTTGACCTGCTGGGTAACGAGGGAGAACTGGTGAGCAGCTATCGCCGCAAGCTGTTCAACGCCATGCACTAGCCTGAAAAGGGGACATCCTGTTTTTTGCATTAGGGAAAGTCTGATCAAACCGTCATTCCGGGCGGAGCGTAGCGGAGGCCCGGAATCCAGTAGTTGATAATCAGTCGGTTACTGGATTCCGGCTTTCGCCGGAATGACGAAAGATGAGTTAATCAGGCCTTCCTTAGTTCAACCGCGGGGATTATCCGATCGCAAAATAAAAAGCAGAATAACCCCCTTTTCGTTTTTTTTTCGCCTCAGGCCCCGATAAAAACCGGCAGCCGGGGCGGGCCGAAACCTCAGGAGCCTGCGTCCAGCGCCTGCGCCAGCTTGTCAGCGGGCACGTAACCGGGCAGCATCTCGCCATCGTCCATGACGATGGCCGGAGTACCTTTCAATCCCATCAGCGTTCCCAGCTGCATGTGCTCCTTGATGGGGTTGTCGCAATTACGCTGCTCCAGCTCCTCGCCCGCCTTGGCACGGGTCAGCGCCTTCTGGCGGTCGGCATCACACAGTACCGAGACCGCCTTGTAGTAAGACGGTGTATTCACGCCAGTGCGCGGGTACAACAGGTAACGCACGGTGATGCCGCGTTCATTGTACTGGTTGATCTCGCGGTGGAATTTGCGGCAATAGGTGCAGTCGACATCGGTAAAGACGGTGACAATGTGGCGCGACTCCTTGGCGGGAAAGATAATCATCTTGTCTTCGCCGACCTGGTTGAGGGCATCCAGACGGATGTGCTTGCGGCGGTCCTCGCTGATGTCGACACGGGTCTTCAGGTCGATGAGACTGCCCTGGAACAGGTAGCGACCATCGTTGGTCACATAGAACACCCGTGGGCCAAGCAGCACCTCGGAAATGCCCTTGACCGGGGACGGGGTGATTTGATCGGGAGCCACATCGGGGAGTATCTGCCGCAGCGCTTTCTCGATCGCCTCATTGGTGGCGGGTTCGGCCACGGCGCTGTTGAACATTACCACCGTGAGCATCAGT